>JAPKYU010000301.1 GCA_026394175.1 Acidobacteriota bacterium
TCTGCGCTTCATCGCTCGGGACCGCGCTGCCCCGCACGCTGCCGGAATTCGTCGCAGCGCGGTTCTTCGCCGGGGTGGCCATCGGCGTGGCTTCGGCGCTGGCGCCGCTGTACATCGCCGAGGTATCGCCGCCGAGGATTCGCGGCCGGCTGGTGACGCTGAACCAGATGGCCATCGTCACCGGCATCCTGTGCGCCTACCTCGTCAACTGGCTGCTGGCGGGACTGGGGCCCTCGAGCTGGCGCTGGATGTTCGCGGCCGCCGCCTTCCCCTCGGTTGTCTTCCTGGTTTCCCTCTTCTTCATTCCCGAAAGCCCGCGCTGGCTCATCAAGAACGAAAGGGAGGCGGAAGCGCTGTCCGTGCTCCGGCGCATCGCCGGCGAACCGGAAGCCGCGCGGGAAGCCGCCGAAATCCGCGCCAGCCTGACCGAGCAGGCCGCCGCGCTGGGCGAGCTGTTCAAACCGGGGCTGCGGCGGGCGCTGCTGATCGCGGTGGCGTTGGCCATCTTCAGCCAGGTGACCGGTATCAACACCGTCATCTATTACGGCTCGATTCTGTTCAAGGAGCACGGGGGCAGCAGCAGCGCGGCCAGCGCCATCGGCGCCAACGTGATCATCGGCACGATGAACTTTTTGTGCACCATCGTGGCCATCGCGGCCATCGACCGCTTCGGCCGCAAGCCCTTGCTGATCGTGGGCTCGGCGGGCATGGGGCTGGCGCTGGCGGCGCTGGGGGCCTGCTTCCTGGTCTCGCCGCCCCCCACCAACCTGATCCTGCTTTTGGTTGTGCTTTACGTCGGCCTCTTCGCCATCAGCCTCGGCCCCGTCACCTGGGTGTACATGGCGGAGTTGTTTCCCACCAAGATCCGCGGGCGCGCCGCCGGCATCGGCACTTTCGCGGTGTGGAGCGCCTGCCTGCTGGTCACGCTGACCTTCCTGACGCTCATCAGCGCCGTGGGACCTTCGGGCGCATTCTTGACCTACGCCTTTTTCTGCCTGGTGACGTTCATCTTCGTCTGGCGCGTCGCCCCGGAAACCAAGGGCCGTTCGCTCGAAGAAATCGAGCGCCTCTGGCATCCGCGCCGGTGAAGTGGAATTCACCACGAAGACACGAAGGCACGAAGAAACACCAAAGCGGCGGGCACTCGAATCAGGTGCTGGGACCGTTCAGGCGGCGCGCCGAATCCGACAGCGGCAGTCGGATTGACAGCATGACCATAAAAGGACTAAATTTGGTCATAACGCTCCGAGGGGCGGGCAATCATGAAATTCTCGACACAGATTAAACCGATCAGCTACCTCAAGGCCCATGCCGCCGAAGTGGTCCGCGGACTCGCCGAGCGGCGGGAGCCCCTGGTGATCACACAGAACGGGGAGGCCAAGGTGGTGATTCAGGACATCAGAAGCTACGAGGAAACTCAGGAGACGCTGGCGCTGCTGAAGATCCTGGCCCTGGGTAACCGCCAGATCGAGGAAGGCAAGGTCCAGCCCGCCAGAAATGTCATCACTC
>JAPKYU010000078.1 GCA_026394175.1 Acidobacteriota bacterium
GACAAGAAAGGCGACGATCTCCGCAATCTTGACGTTGCCAGAAGCCTGGTGCAAGGAACCAGGAAGGCGCCAAGAAACCCGAGGACACGCAGTAATGACTGAGCGAGCTTACAACCCGCAGGAAATAGAGCCGAAGTGGCAGAAGGTTTTCGAACGGGAGAACATCTACGCGGCCGGCCGCGACCCGGGCAAGCCCAAGTACTACGTGCTGGAGATGCTGCCCTACCCCTCGGGCACGCTGCACATGGGACACGTGCGCAACTACTCGATCGGCGACGCGCTGGCGCGCTACAAGTGGATGCGGGGCTACAACGTGCTGCATCCCATGGGCTGGGACGCCTTCGGCCTGCCGGCGGAAAACGCGGCCATCCAGAACAACACCCACCCCCGCGAGTGGACGCTCCACAACATCGCCTTCATGAAGCAGCAGCACCGCCGCTTCAGCTTCGCCTACGACTGGACCAAGGAACTGTCCACCTGCGAGCCCGAGTACTACCGCTGGAACCAGTGGTTTTTTCTGCGCATGTACGAGCGCGGCCTGGCCTACCGCCGGCGCAGCCGCGTCAACTGGTGTCCGAAGTGCCAGACGGTGCTGGCCAACGAGCAGGTGCATGGCGGTTACTGCTGGCGCCATGAAGAGACGCTGGTGGCCGAGAAGGAACTGGAGCAGTGGTTCCTGCGCATCACCGACTACGCCGACCAGTTGCTGGACGACATGGCCAAGCTGAAGCGCTGGCCCGAGAAGGTGCTGACCATGCAGCGCAACTGGATCGGCCGCTCGGTGGGCGCGCAACTGCGCTTTCCGGTCGCGGAAAGCGGCGAGCCCATCGAAGTCTTCACCACCCGGATCGACACCATCTACGGCGCCACCGCCGTCATCCTGGCCCCGGAGCACCCGCTGGTCGATGGGCTGATCGGCGACAAGGCCTGGAGCGGGTCGATGCGGGCGCAGGTTCGCAAGCTGATCGACAGCCGCATCCCGGGCGACGCCGATTACGAAAAGCAGGGCCTGTTCACCGGTAGATTCGCGGTCAATCCGTTTACCAAGAAGCTGGTGCCCATCTGGGTCGGCAACTTCGTGCTGATGGAGTACGGCACCGGGGCCATCATGGCGGTGCCGGCGCACGACCAGCGCGACTATGAGTTCTGCTCCAAGTACCACATCCCCATCCCCACGGTGATCGAGCCGCTGGAGGGGAAGGCGCCCGCGAATGCCGCCTTCACCGACTACGGCCGCCTGGTGGACTCCGGCCCCTACAGCGGGCTGACATCGCAGGAAGGCATCCAGAAGATGACGGCCGGCGCCGAGCGGGAGGGTTTTGGGCGCGGCAGCACCACCTATCGGCTGAAGGATTGGGGCATCTCGCGCCAGCGCTATTGGGGCACCCCCATCCCCATCGTCTACTGCGCCGGGTGCGGCATCGTTCCCGTGCCCGACGACCGGCTTCCGGTCGCGCTGCCGACCGACGTCCAGATTACGGGCATGGGCGAATCGCCGCTGGCCCGCCACGAAAGCTTCGTGAACACCACCTGCCCCAAGTGCGGCGGGCCGGGCCGGCGCGAGACCGATACCATGGACACCTTCGTTGATTCGTCCTGGTATTTCTACCGCTATACCAATCCCGCGGCCCACAGCGCGCCCATCGACCGCGAGGCGGTGGCCTACTGGTTCCCCATCGACCAGTACATCGGCGGTGTCGAGCACGCCATCATGCACCTGATCTATTCGCGATTCTGGACCAAGATCATGCGCGACCTGGGCCTGGCGGGGAACGACGAGCCGGTGGAGCGCCTGTTCACCCAGGGCATGGTGATCCGCGAAGGCGCCAAGATGTCGAAGTCCAAGGGGAACGTGGTGGACCCGGATGAAATGGTGGGGAAGTACGGGGCCGACGCCACCCGGCTCTACGTGCTGTTCGCCGCGCCCCCGGCCAAGGACCTGGACTGGAGCGAATCGGGCATCGAAGGCATCGACCGGTTCTTGCAGCGTGTCTACCGCTTTGCGGCGCGCAACCTGGAGAAGGCGCGGCAGCAACAGAGCCGTCCCGCCAAGCGGGATCAGGGAGCGGTCTCAACGGGGTTGCCGGCCGGCGATGCGGGCGGGGAAAGCGCCGCGGAGCGCGCCGTCCGCCGCCGCCTGCACCAAACCATCCGCCGCATCACCGACGATTTCGAGGACCGCTGGCACTTCAACACCTCGATCGCCGCGCTGATGGAGCTGATGAACGAGTTGTACGCCTCCGAAGAACAGCTTTCACCGGGCGCCATACGGGAGGCGCTGGAGGCCCTGGTGAAGCTGCTGGCGCCGTTCGCGCCCTTCTTCAGCCAGGAGCTGTGGTCGATGCTGGGCCGCGAGACCATACTGCTGCGGGAATCCTGGCCCAGCTACGATCCGGAACTGGCCCGCGTAGAAGAGTACGAAATCGTGGTGCAGGTGAACGGGCGGCTGCGCAGCCGCATGGTGGTCACCGCCGGCACCCCGCAGGACGAGGTGCAGCGCCGCGCCCTGGCCGACCCGCGCGTGGTCCCGCTGATGGCCGGCAAGCAGCTCGTCAGGGCCATCGTCGTTCCCAACAAGCTGGTCAACCTGGTCATCCGGGGGTAATTCACCACAAAGGCACAAAGACACGAAGGGTCACAAAGAAAAGCTTTGTGATCCTTTGCGGCTTCGTGTCTTTGTGGTGAATCAGAACTGCAAGCGCCCCTGGATCTGGAAGAAGCGGTTCAGCGACGCCGACTGCTCCGTCACTTTCCCGAAGTTCGTGGATGTCGGATCGGTGGCGGGAGCCTGGAACCGCGAGCGATTGGCGACGTTCAGCGCGTCCAGGCGCAGGAAGAACCTCACCTTCTCGGTTACCTGGAATTGCCGCTGCAGGTTCACGTTGATCTGGTTGGTCCCGTCGGCGCGAATTCCCTGGATGCGCTGCGGGAATATCCTCAGGTTGTAACTGGTGTCCGGGACGTAGCTGGAACAGGACTCGAATCCCATGCCCGCGGATCGCGGGATGACCCTCTGCCCGGCGCTATTGACGTAACAGGCGGCCATCCTCGGTCCGCCCTGCGCCGCCACCTGGGCGGGTGTGAGGATTCCGTTGAAGGCCTCCGGATGCTGTTCATACCAGTTTTGGACGGTGAAAGCATTGAACCACTGATCCAGCGTCTTGTGTTTTGCCTTCAGGTCGCTGGAAAGCGTCTGGAGGTCGCCGTAGTAAAAAACGGGGGCAAACGTGAGCAGCGGGCCGGGTTGGAATTCATACGTGCCGGCCGCCTGGAGGCCGCCGAAGATGCGGCTGAGCAGGCCGCTCTTCAGCATGGCGCGGCCCTTGCCGAAAGGCAACTGGTACACACTGGTGATCGTCAAGCGGTGCGGCCGGCCGTTGTTGCTCAAGCGCCAACTGGGCTCGGTGTCGCATTGGTTTTCGAACCAGTCGGCCGTCTTGTTCTGGAACAGGCGGGTGTAGCCGGCGTTGAGCGTGAGCCCTTTGGAGAAGCGCCGCTGGAAGGTCATGTCGAAAGAGCCGGTCCGCAGCTTGCCCCGGGAGTCATACGCCCGCGTGATGGACGTGTTCATCTGCGGGAAGGGGCGCAGAAGTTGCTGTCGCGTCCTGTTGGTATCGGTAAACCAAGAGACCGCGGCCAGCTCGTCGTAGACCCTTTTATTGCTCGCCTGCAGAGGCGCCAGGTTCGATATGTTGAACGGATTGGGCACGTTGGTGGTCAGGTTGCTGCTGTTGGCCCGCACGAATCCGTAGGTCCAGTATTGCTTTGGAAGCGGGTTGAGGTTCTGCTGGAAGCTGGAATCGATGTATACGTTATTGCCGCGCGCGCCGGCATAACCCACCTCGAACACCATGGTTCTGCCCAACTGGCGCTGAATGGAAGCGCGCCAGCGCTGCACGTGCGCGCGATGCGTATCGTAGGCGTAGAAATCATCGAAGTTCTGGCCGGAATAGGCCACCAGTTCATCGCCCAGGGGCGCCGGCAAGAGCGGCGGCAGCAGGCGCGTGCCGTCGGCCCGCAACGGGAACGGATCGGTCAACGGCGAGATGCCGCGAGCCGGGTCGCCCACCCGCCACGTCAATCCGTAGTTGCTCATGATCGAGGTATCCGTGTTGCGGGTATATCCCGTCTGGTCGGGAGCGTAGTTCAGGGTGTTGAGCGTATCGTAGAACACGCCCCAACCGCCGCGGATCACGGTCCTCTGGTTGACCTGGTAAGCGAAGGCGGCACGCGGCATCCACATCAGCTCGGCCTGGATCAGGCGGCGATCGGCGCCGCCCACGCCCGGGAACACCGTGCCGCCGCGCACCTTGAATTGCGAGGGGTCCAATCCCGGGGTCGGATTCTTGGCGTAAGCCGCCTCGGCCAGGTCCGAGAAAGGCAGCTTGGCGTTGGGGTCCCAGTAGCCGCGCATGCGGTTATAGCGCTCCGTGGGCCCCAGCTCATATTCCAGCCGGAAGCCCAGGTTGATGCTCAGCTTTCGGCCCAGGCGCCAGGTATCTTGCGCGTAGCCGCCAAAGTAAGGCGACTGCATGGCGTAACTGGCGGTGCTGGTCGAGATCCGCATGTAGCGGGGAAGGCCCATGAAGAACGAGGCCCAGCTCAGGCCCAGGTCACCCGGAGTATAGAGAACCGTATCGTCGCAACACCGTGTGAAATAGTTTTCGAACTGGAATCTTCCCGACAGCCCGTAACTCGGTTGTCCCTGGCCGGTGCGGAAGTGCTGCCGCGTGTCGGCGCCGGCGCGCAGGGTGTGGTTGCCCCGGATGTGCGAAACATCCG
This sequence comes from Acidobacteriota bacterium, assembly GCA_026394175.1. Taxonomy (GTDB): domain Bacteria; phylum Acidobacteriota; class Terriglobia; order JAJPHL01; family JAPKYU01; genus JAPKYU01. The sequence continues at coordinate 4,783 of JAPKYU010000078.1, forward strand.
CCTTCCCGCTGTACATCCGGTACGTGGAGTAGGGAGTCTCGCGGTCCAGGCCGATGTTCTTGTAGCCGCTGGCCCGCACCTGCGGGAGCATGGGGTCGGGGGCGAACGTATCCAGGTACGCGGGGAAACCGAGGTCCGAAGGCTTGAAGCCATGGGGCACCGGCTGATCCTTGCCGTCCCGGTATTGGTTGGCGGCGATAGTAAAGTCAAAGATGGTGCGGGCGCCGGGCGTATAGGTCCAGTCCACGGTCGCGCCCAAGTTCTGCCGCACGATCCCGCCGGAGTGTAATCCGGGCACCGTCTCGTACGTCCAGTCCTGGCGGTTTTCCGGACCGAAGTGGTTGTAGCTCCAGCGCACGAAATAGCGGCTCTTCTCCGATTTCAGGAAATCGATGCGGTGGTTGAAGGCGTGGTACTTCCAGTCGTAAGGCGTCCCGGTTGCCAGGTAGTTGTTGTACGGCTCCTGGGTGGGATCGGTCGGCTCGTTATTCGGAACCGGAAGCATCTTGGTGTACGCGTTGTAGATCGGGCTGATCATCCGCGCCTTGGGGATGATGTTGCCCGCGATCGGATCGCGAATGTAGTGGGTGCCGGAGCGGCTGGTGTCGCGGCGGATGCTGAGGGGATCGTAGACCTGGTACTTGGTGGCGTTGACCTGCAATAAGCGGGAGAAATCGCCCTTGCGGTTGGCCATGGAGGGCAGGGTGATATTGATGTTGTCGGCGTCTTCGGTTTTCTTATCG
>JAPKYU010000354.1 GCA_026394175.1 Acidobacteriota bacterium
TGGTGACGGCGGCGGTCATGGACCTGCATCCGCGCATCAGGACGCTGGTCAAGGAGGACACGCGGCTGGACGGCGGCATCGACGGCCTGGTCAGGCAACTGATCGCCTGCACCCGCAAAGTGATCCGGCAATCCCGCGTGCGAACCGATTCGCTGCAGGGCATCGTGCTGGCCGACCCCGGGTTGGTGGACAGCCGCGAGGGGGTCTCGGTCATTTCCTCGACCATTGAGTTCTGGAGGGCGGTCCCGCTCAAAAAAATCTTTGAGAAGGAATTCGGTGTGCCGTTCGTTCTGGAGAGCAACACGCGGGCGCGCACCGTGGCGGAGCGGACGCTGGGCGCCGGCGAGATGGCCGACGACATGGTCTACATCGATTACGGCACCGGCATCGGCCTGGGCGTCTACGCCGAAGGGAAGCTGTTCCGGGGCCGCAAGGAATGCGCCTGTGAATTCGGGCACACGCGGGTGGTGGAGAACGGCCCGGCCTGCAAATGCGGGAGCTTCGGCTGCCTGGAAGCGGTGGCCGGCGCGCCGGCCATCGGCACCCGCGTCCGCAAGGCGGTGATGGAGGGGGCGCACTCCGGCGTGCTGGAGTCGGTGGGCGGCGACCCGGCCAACATCACCGGGTGGTCGGTCTTCGAGGCTGCCCGGCTCGGGGACCGCATGTGCAGCGCCACCGTGGAAGATGCCGCCAACCACCTGGGCTTGGGCCTGGCCAACCTGGTGAACCTGTTCAACCCGTCCCTCATCGTGCTGGACCAGCGGCTGCAGTCGGCCGGACAGGGCTTTCTGGACCAGGTGATGCGCATCGTCCGGCGCCAGGCATTGCAGCGCTCCAGCGAGGACCTGGAATTCCGTTTTTCCAGGTTGGGCAGCGAGGCCGGCGTGCTGGGCGTGGCCATCTTGCTGTTGGAACGGTTCTTCGAGATTCCCGTGTTGAAGCCCCCGAGGTTCATGATCGAGCCCCCGGCAGGCAAGTATTCGCCGGCCAGCAGGAAAGCAGTCAGCGCCGGTTGACAGGAGACAGGGAAGGAATGGGACGCAGATGAACGCAGATAAACGCAGATCCAGCCGTGCGTATCTGCGTTCTATTCACGGTTGGAGCACGCAATGAAGCATGCCATCAGGACGTGGGCCGCAACTGCGCTGCTGGTCGCAGTGCTGTGCGCCTGCCCTGCCTTCCCCGCCGATCCCTCCCCCTTCCGCATTGCGGCTGCCGGGCAGCCCAAAGCGGTCATCGTGATGCCGGAGAATGCCGGCCCCGCCGTCGAGTTCGTCGCCAACGAACTGAGGGATTACCTCGGCAAGATCACGGGAGCGAAGTTCGAAACCCGCGGCGACCGGGCCGCGCTGCCCGGCGGCATGAACGCCATCGACGTGGGCCGCACGCGCTTCGCCGCCGAAAGCGGCGTTACCGCCAACGGCCTCGAAAAGGAGGGCTTTCGCATCGCCACGCGCGGCAGCCACCTGTTTCTGCTGGGCCGGGATGATGATGGGACCCAGTTCGCCGTCTACGAGTTTCTGGAGAAGTATTGCGGCGTGCGCTGGTTCTTTCCCGGTGAATTCGGCCAGGAAGTCCCCCGCAACCCGAATCTCGCCGTGAAGGCCATGGACGAGCGCCAGGCCCCTTATTTCCTCCGCCGCACGATGTACCTGGCGTGGTCCAAGGGCGACGAGCCGGTGGAAGTGGACTACCAGCGGTTCGGGCGAAAGTGGAAGGTGGGCTCCAGCGTCAAGACGGTCGGTGTGCACACCTGGGGAAAAATCATTCCCCCGGCCGAGCTTGGCCCGGCGCATCCCGAATACTTCGCGCTGGTGGACGGCACGCGCCAGCGCGATTGGAGCAAGTTCGACGGCTCCCACGAATACCAGCTCTGCACCGGCAACCCGGAGGTGGTGCGCCGCTCGATCGACTGGGTGCGCCGCTATTTCACCGAGCACCCGGACGCCGACGTGCTCTCCATCAGCCCCAATGACGGGCTGGGATTCTGCGAATGCGAGCGCTGCCGCGCGCTGGACAGCGGCGAGACGCTGGAGATGTACGGCAAGAAGCACCCCGAGTTGGCCGACCGCATCATCACCTACGCCAACGCGGTGGCCGAGGGCCTGACGGCCACTCACCCGGACAAGCGGCTCCTGATCCTGGCTTACACGGTGTACCGCCGGCCGCCGGTGCGGGTGCGGCCGCATAAAAACCTGGTGGTCCAGTACGCCGACAACGCCGAATTCCACTACGATGCAGCTCGGAAAGCGGAACGGCTCGGCGGGCTGGAAAGCTGGGCGCGCCTGACGCCCAACCTGATGATCTACGAGTATTACGTCTGGGGCGGGTACGTGCCGGCGCGCGGCCTGACCCCCATGATCATCGAGTCCATCCAGCGCTTCCAGGGCCTGGGCATCCGTTTGTTCCGCACCCAGTCGCGCGCCGACTACGGCCTGAGCGGCCTCAACTATTACCTGGCCGCCAAATTGTTGTGGAACCCACAGCTCGACCCCAACCTGGTCCTGGACGATTATTTCCAGACCTGCTTCGGCCGCGCGGCGCAGCCCATGAAGGAGTACTTCCGGCTGCTGGACGAGCGCTGGAAAGCGGCCGTGCTGGAGGTCGGCACCACGGACCTCACGCCTCAAACCGTGCTCTACTTCCTGGTGTCCTACAACCCGGCGGCGCGCGCCCGGCTGCGCGCGCTTCTGGATCAAGCCGCGAAAGCGGCCGATACGCCGGGGCACCAGGCACGAGTCCGGTTCTTCGCCGAGGCCTACGGCTATTCCGAGCTTACAGTGGAAGGGGCCGAGCAGATGCTGGAACTGGAGCGCGCCGGCGTGGTGACCGTCGACAAGAAGTTCCCCACGCGAGTGACGGCCTTCAAGAAGCCCGGCGAGTTGGCCCCGGCAGAACGCGCCCGGGCCGTGGAATCGCTGCGCCAGGCCGTCGCCAGGTGGGAGGCGCGGGGCAAGTTCATGGACGAGATCAAAGGGCGCTACGTGATCGACGACGCTTACGCCCGCACCTGTGATACGCATTACGAGTTCAATCCCCTGGAGAAATTGCGGGAAATCGCGAAGCTTTACTAATTGCGGATTAGATGTACCGCTGGCGTCCCGCCGGCCGGCCCCGGGCAGTTCACTTCGGTCTACCGGCACGACATGCGGGGCCGGCCGGCGAGACGCCAGCGGTACAAAAGGAGGGATACGAGATGCAGGCAGCATACAAAATCCTTTGGCTGGCCGTGGTGTGTGCGTTGGCCGCCGCCCCGGCCCTGGCCCAAACGACGCTCGCCACCATCACCGGCGTGGTGACGGATCCCAGCGGCGCGGCAATTCCGCGGGCCGTCGTCACGGCCACGCATGTCGAGAGCAATTACCGCTACAGCGCCGACTCGAACGAGGCCGGCATGTACACGCTGGCCCAGTTGCGCGAAGGCGAGTACACGCTGGAGGTGCAGGTCACCGGTTTCAGCCAGTACGTCGCCCGGAACAGCCTGCTGGTGGCGCGGGACCTGCGCCGGATCGATGTCCGCCTCGTGGTGGGCGCCGTTGCGACCAAGGTGGAGGTGTCGGCCGGCGCCACGCTGATTGAGGCCGAGACGGCCCGCATCAGCGATACCAAAACCGCCGACATGCTGAAATCGCTGCCGCTGAATACCCGCTCCTTGATCGACTTCCTGGCGCTGACCGCCGGGGTGCTGCAAGAGTCCAGCACCGGCGCCCAGCGCCGTTACGCCGGCAGCCGCATCAACCAATCCGACGCCTCCATCGACGGCATCAGCATCAGCGACCTGTACAGCAACAGCAACCAGGTGACCGCCCTGATGGGCTACGTCGAGAGCTTCGAGGAAGTGCGGGTGGACATGGCCAACAACACCGCGGAGTTCGGGACCCTGGGCATGGTGGGCATCGTCTCCAAGGGGGGCAGCAACAAGCTTCACGGCAGTCTGTTCGATTACTACAGCACGCCGTGGTTCCGGTCGCGCAACCCCTTCGCCCTGCAACGGGCCACCGGCATCCAGCACGCGCCGGGCGGCTCCATCGGCGCCCCTATCCGGCTGCCGGGCGTTTACAACGGGCGCGACAAGAGCTTCTTCTTCTTCTCTTTCGAGACCTCGCGGGGCAACTCGTCGCAGGACCTGCTGACCCCCACCGTGCCGCTGCCCGCCTGGCGTGACGGGGACTTCTCCGGTCTACTGCCTGGGACGACGGTCAAAGACCCGTTGAGCAACGTGGCTTTCCCCGGCAACAAGATCCCCACAGCACGAATCAACTCCGTCTCCAAGACGCTCCAGGACCGCTAC
>JAPKYU010000304.1 GCA_026394175.1 Acidobacteriota bacterium
CCCTCCCAATCCCATGGCTAGCACGGCGTACAGCAGGCTCGGCGCGTCACAAAGTACCCAGGTAAGCGCATCTTCGCCGCTGCCGCGACAATTGGGTGGAATGGCGGTGAGGATTGGCGACATCGACGCGCCGCTGTTCTACGCCGGTCCCGGGCAGGTGAACGCGCAGGTGCCCGTCGAGATGTCGCGGAACACGGCAGCTTCGGTCGTGGTCACGCTTAACGGCAAAGTCTCGCCACCCGAATCGCTGTTGATCTCATCTGTCCACCCCGGCATCTTTACCTATGACAAGGACGGCATCAGCCGCGGAGCGGTGCTGGACGAATCGTATGCCCTCGTAACCCCCTCCAACCCCGCTGCGCGCGGGAAAGTGATCCAGGTATTTGCCACCGGGCTTGGACCTACCGATCCGGCTGTCGCCACCGGCGAGCCAGGCCCCGCGAATCCACCGGCCCGTCTGGTAGGTTCAACATCGTTACAGGCCAGCATCGGTGGCGTTCCGGCCGCGATTCAATTCGCCGGACTCGCGCCGAGTTTTGTCGGGCTTTATCAGGTGAATGTCGTGGTTCCCGGCGGGGCGCCGGCCGGCGACGCGCCGTTGGTGTTGATCGCCAGTGGTATCCGGAGTAACGAGGTGATGCTCGCAATCAAGTGATGCCGTGATTGTCCCGGCGCAGGCCCCAATGGCCCGTGGCGGGCTGCGGTTGGCCGCCAACGAACCCGCGGCAGACGGCTACCAAAGCACCACGTTGATAACCACCAGCGCGACCGCCACCACGCCGGCCCAGAATGCCGGCCGCCGAAGCAGCGGATAGGCGCCTTCCGACGGCAGCGGCGGCCACTACTGCAATGAAGTGTTCCTGCGCAGAGCCGCGAGGGCCTCCGCGACTTCACGCCCCTTGGCTTCAATCAGGTCCAGCAGTTCTTCCGGCGTGCGGGTGTCTTCATCGTTCTTGGCGTGCGGGTTGACGGCCTTGAGGTCGTAGTTCCTGGCCTCGATTTCCGCGCGGGTGAGGGTCCAACTGCGCTCGCTGTCGGCCCGCTCGGGCAGCAGGCGGAAAAAGTCGGTGAATTTGTCGAGCGTGAACGGCGCTTTCTTGCCCACTTTGATATCGGACAGGTCGTAGTACCAGGTGCTTTCGGTGGGCCGCCCCTTCGTAAAAAACAGCAGGTTGGTTTTCACGCCGGCGCCCGCCGCCGTGAACACGCCGCCGGGCAGGCTGACGATGCACCACAGGTCGCAGTCGTCCAGCAGCTTCCGCTTGGTCTGTACGAAGGCGGTTTCGTTGGTGCGGAACAGCACTCCTTCATCGAGTACGATGCCGCAGCGCCCGCCGGGTTTGAGGCTTGCGATTACGTGCTGGAGGAAGAGCACCTGGGTGGCGCCGGTCTTGTAGGCAAAGCGGGTCTGCGCCTCCTTGCCCTCCTTGCCGCCGAACGGCGGGTTCATCAGGATCACGTCGTAAAGCGTCGGGGCGCCCAGGAACAGCCCGCCGTAGGTCTCCCCGCCGGTCAAGGTGTTGCCGTGCCAGATGTGCGGCTCGTCGATGTTGTGCAGCACCAGGTTGGCCAGCGCGATGGGGTAGATGGCGTTGTCCTTCTCCCGGCCGTAGAAGGTCTGCCGCTTCAGGATGTCCAATTGTTCGGGCGAACCGATGTTGGTGTTGTTCGCTCCGGCCATGTGCTCGAACGATTGCGACAGAAAGCCGCCGGTGCCGCAGCCGGGGTCGTAAACCGTCTCGCCGATCTTGGGGTCGATCACCCGGACCATGGCCCGGATGACTTCGCGTGGTGTGAAGAACTGGCCGCCGTCGTTACCTTTCTCGCCCATCTTCAGCAGCAGGCCTTCGTAAACCTGCGAGAGCGTGAAGACGTGAGTAGGGTCCACGGCTTCCGAGGTGATCTCGTGCACCTTGTCGAGTATGTCCAGCAGGTTGCGCTCGGTATCGATGCGGGTGTGTTCGACGCCCGAGAAGATTTCGCTGATCACCTTCTGCCGCGAGGTGGCGTTGGGCATCTCGCGCAGCTTTTTCATGTGCGGGATCAGGTCGCCGTTAACGAAGCCGAAGAACGAGCCGAATGTGGCAAGCTGCAGTTCGGTGCGCTTCGCTCCGTCGGGCGCCGCCCAGTCGCGCCAGCGGTACGGCGCTGCGAGCGACGGCCGGTATTCGGCGCCGACCGCCTCGGCCTGCTCCGCCTCGCGCGCCTCCCGCTCGTCCAGGATACGCAGGAACAGGATCCAGGTCAGTTCGGGGACGTACTGCAGGGCGCCGGCGCAGTTGGAGCGCCGCATGATGTCGCAAATGCTCTTGATGGCGGCATTGACTGACTGCGGCGTGGCCAGCCGCTTGCCGTTGGCGGCCCCGTTGGGTCTACGTACCGCCATCATCCGCCCTCGCCGGCCTCGGCGCTCATGAGGATTGCGAACCGTTCCTGCGTGAAGTGGCGGTCGTTGGTGAGGACCTCCACCAGGCCGTGTTTGCGCATGGTTGC
>JAPKYU010000681.1 GCA_026394175.1 Acidobacteriota bacterium
ACGGCGTCGGGGGGAATCGGCGGAAGGTCGAAGTAGATCCTGCTGCCGGGGAGCTGAATGAGCGCTAGGCGGGAGCGTTCGTCACGCCCATACGGCCGTATAGAGATATGGTCTTTCCCATCCGGCAATGCGGAAGGCGCCCACTGGAGCGAGCTTTCCAGCCTGGCGCTCGCAAGGTGCTCGATCAGCCGGTAGCTGTCGCGGTCCAGCACGTCTCGTTTGTATCTGTAAGTAACATCCCACAAGCGGCGGTCGTGCAGGCGGGAGATAAGAACATCCGGCCGGGTGGCGAAATCGACGGGCAGGCTGGCGCCCTGGTCGGCAAAGCGCATTTTCAGAGACCGATCCCCATAGAAGAGCTTGAACAGCGCGCCGTCCTGGAAATACCAGGAAGAGACCCCCCGCACCTGCGTGGGCAGCAAATACAACAGCGCGCCACTGGGCAATGCCGGGTGCTCGCGCTTCATCATATCCAAAGAATTCTCGGCAATGTCGGAGGCTTCGCCCACCCAGGAATACTTCAGCTCGCCGGGCATCAGGAACGCGGTGCCCAGGACCAGGCCCGCCGGAAACAGCACCCAGCCGCGCGGCAGGCCCCCAGACTCCGACAAGGCCCTGTCAATCATCAGGGCCAGCCCGACCGCGCAAGAAAGCACCGGCAGATACAGGTTGTGCTTCATCGGAAGCTGGTTGATGAACAGCACCGGAAGCAGGCCGGCGAAGGCCCAGGCCGCGCAGGCCAGCAGGTCGCGGCGGATGGTCCGGGCGGTCCTCGCCGCCAGCCGAACAACCCACCACAGCGCCGGCGCCATGGCCACGATGGCGGCGTACGGAAGCCAGCCGCGCCGCGCAAACATTATCGGCAGGTTTCCGGACCACGCCACGTAGCGCAGCTTCAGCGCCATCACCGGCCACGCCAGCGTCAGCGCGTATGGCTCCGTCGAGCCGCCGGATGGATATATCTCCCCGCGCTTGATGTACAGCGTCCAGCCCAGGTAGATCAGGGCCAGCGCGAAAAACGGGAGCGTGGACAGGCTTGGCCGCCACCAGGGCCGCTCCGAACCGGAACCCGAGACCTGGGCGCCCGGCTCGACCGCCCCAGGCTCCGGACACGGGCGCGTCCGCAGCAGCAGGTCGATCGCCACCACCCCCACCGGCAGCACCACCGAGCTTTCCTTGGAAAGAAGGGCCAGCAGGAAACTGATCAGGCCGGCGGCCAGCCAGGAGCGCTTGCCGCTCCGCCAATGGAGGGCGTAGCACAACAGCGCGGCCGCGCAAAACAGCCCGTGCATGAAATCGGGCAGGAAGCTGGCGTCATAGGTGATGTAGAAATTGACGGAGTGAACGCCGAACCACAGCATCCCGGCCAGTGCCGCCGCCGGCGCTTTCACCACTTCGCGCAGCAACCGGAAAAACAGCAGCGAGACCACCAGGTGCACGCATAAAACCACCACGTGGTAGCCGAGCGGGTCCAGCTTGAAAGCCGGGAACAGCAGCGAGGAGAAGAAAATGTAGGTCAGCGGCCGGTAGCTGTGCAGGTGGTCGGGGTGCGTCAGGATGCGGAACACCTGCGCAGGAGTCTCGACCCGGTACCAGAGATAAAAGAGGCTGTCGCCGCAGAAAAACTTGCCAAACGACCAGCAGAACAGCCCCACTTCGAGCATCAGGATGAGGGCGACGCCCACCAGCATCGCCTCGCGAGAGATGCCCCGTTCCTGCAGATTCGGGCCTTCTGCCACCACCGGGCTAGACATGGGGTTCGAGATATATAACACCGATTGCCGCTCGGAGGTAGCGGGAAGTGCGGAATGCGGAATTCGGAATGCCGAGTGCGGAATGCGGAGAATTCGCCCCAGCCTCCCGCCTCCTGCCTACTGCTTGTCGCGGTAGGAACGCCGGTTACCCGGCGCCCCCCGCACAGATCCGTGCGAGCGGAACTACCGCACAC
>JAPKYU010000296.1 GCA_026394175.1 Acidobacteriota bacterium
ATGGATTTTGGCCAGGCCAAAATCGAGGATCTTCACCCGGCCTTCGCCGGAAAGCATCACATTTTCCGGCTTGAGGTCCCGGTGCACGATTCCCGCCTCGTGCGCGCAGGCCAAGCCGTCGGCAATCTTGATGCACACCGAAAGCCACTCGGCCAAGTCCGTCCGGCGCGCGTTCATCACCTCGCGCAGCGTGCTGCCCTCGACGAACTCGTAGACGATAAACAGGCACCCGTCCACCTCCTCGAAATCGTGGACGGTGGCGATGACCGGATGGTTGAGCGCCGAGGCGGCCCGGGCCTCGTTCGCCAGGCGCCGCCGCAACGAGGCATCGGCCGCCAGCTCGGGCAGCAGCATCTTCAGGGCCACCGTGCGGTTCAGGCGAGTATCGACCGCGCGATACACCACCCCCATGCCGCCCTGGCCCAGCTTCTGTTCGATGCGGTAATGCGAAATGGTTTTGCCAACCATGGGATGCCTATCCGCAGATTACGCAGATTAGCCGAAAGGTTCCAATCTGCGCAATCTGCGCGATCTGCGGATCAGTCTCTCTCCCAGCCCAGCAGGCGGAACGCGCCGGCCTCGCGGCCCAGATACACCTTCACCCATCGCTCCTCGAACTCAGGCTCAGCGCGCCGGGCGGCGATGGCGAGCGTGAACACGGCCTTCGGGTCGCCGCCCGGGCCGGCCCATTTCATCAATTCATCGAGCGGGATGCTGTGTCCGCGAAAACTGCGCGGCCGGCCAAGGTAGCCCGCCTCTCCGAACCGGCTGAAGGTGTGCACATAATAGGTGCCGGCAGGCTCGGCGAACCCGTACTTGAGAGCCAGGTCGTCGAACATCAGCGCCTGCTCGCCGCCGACGATTTTCCCAAGACGGAAGCCATCCAGCGGGGCGCTGACGAGAAAACCGTGCCAGCCTACCTTGCGCTGGCGCTCCAGGAGCGTGCGCACCAGGTACTCCTCGGCCTGGCGATCGCTCAATTGGCCCTCGCGCACCGCCGCCCGGACCTGCTCTTCGGTGAAAGACATCACCAGCTTCGCCGCCCAGAACGCGTCGGCGTTATCCATGTAATCGAAGGCCACCAGGGGCAGCACCGGCTTCCAGAGGTGCGGCGAGAACATCTCACTTTCGAAACGGCCCACGGACGGGAACTTCACGCCAGCCGGATGCTCGCGCCATCTCGGCTGGTAAATACCCAGTGTGAGAAACGGATTCCCCATTTCGCGGGTATCCCAAACGTAGGAAAAACCCATGCGAGGGGTCTTGGGGAAATAGGAAGCGCTGCCCAGCGCCGAGCCGAAATCGAGCAGGTAATGACGCAGAAACTTGCGGCCGTCCTGCTCGACATAAGTGTCCATGGTATTGCCGGGCCGGATGTCGTAATGGTTCAACCAGGCCGACAACAGCCGCAGGCCGCGCAATTCCCGCCGGTGCTGGTGGGGGATGAGGTCATTGGGGTCGTCCCGGCTCGTGCCGTGGAAGCGAAAGCCGCCCTTGACGCGGCCGGGCAACAGCAGGCTGGCAACAGCGCGGTAGCGTCCGTCCGGCGCGCGGGCCGAGCCTTTCAGCACCTCTTCGACGTCCGCCCGAGTCATCTTCCGCTGCCGTCCGTTCTTGTCCCAGATTGTCGCCTGGGGGTCGATTTCGATTTGCTCGGGCCGGACGTAGATGATCCATTCCTGCGGGACGTGGAAGCCCAAAGCGTGGAAGAAGCGCGCGGCGATGACCTCGGAAGCCGTGGTCAACTCCGGGTATTCGGCCGAATCGAACTTGATGAAATAGACATTGCCGGCCGAGTCGCGCGTCCGTCCAAAGCCCAGCGAAGTGCCCGCGGTCTTGCCTTCCAGCACCGCCAGGCGGCCGGACAGATCGGGGCCGTTGTGTTGATTGGCGCCGCGGGCCACTTGCTCCGCCGTCATGGGATGCAGGGGATGGCGGTTGGTGTACCAGGTGGAATCGGGCACTTCCTCCCAGGCGTTGACGTTCCAGGCCGGCTGTTTCGCGCCCAGCCTTCCGACGAAGCTGCGCGGCGCCTGGCCGAAAGTGGCATAAAAGAAGTCATAGTGCAGGGTGTCGAACTTCCGGGCAGGCTCGGGAATGGATACCGTGTCGCTGTCCACCCACAGCGCCGGCCGGGGACCGGCTTTCCCGCCTGGCGCTTCTGCTGCCGCACTCAACGCGGAAAGCAGAAGGCAGAAGGCGGAAAGCAGAAGGCGGAAGGCAGAAAGCGGTGGCTTCGGCGATTTGGCTGCCTTCCGCCTTCCGCCTTCCGCCTTCAAAATCCGATCAGCGCGCGCCGGCATCAGAACGTCCCTCCCAGCGAGAAGTAGATCCGGGTGCCCTCGTTGCTGCGGCCCAGGAGGATCTTGAAAGGAGTGCCTGCCTGGTTGAGGAATCGCAGGCCGCCGCCGTAGCCCGTCCGCAGGCCGCTCCAACTGAAATCGCCGGGCTGCCGCGCCACCTGGCCCTGGTCCACGAACAGCACCATATCCGCGTAGGCGTTGAGGTTGTAACGGTACTCGGCGGACATCATGACGCCGCTGGTGTCGTAGAAGCGGAACTCCCGGAAACCGCGCAGCGTGCTGCTGCCGCCCAAGATCACCTGCTCGAAGAACGGGACGGCGCTTGCGCCGTCCGCCTGGTTGGTGATACCCAGGAAGCGCAGCGCCAGGACGCGGTTGCGGCTGCCCAGCGGGAGGTATCGCTCGGCCTCCGCCCGGTATCGCCAGAAGCCATACTCGTTGGAGCCGCCGCTCTGGTGCCGGCCGACCTCCAGGCGATGGTAGCCGCCGGAACGTGGCCGTCCCGGAACGTCGCGCGTGTCGTGGATCAGGCTGGCCTCGCCCGCCCACAGGCGCGCGCCACTCCGCAGGCCCGGAATCTGGTTTCGCGCGAACCGCGCCGTGATCGCCGGGAAGCGCGCGTCCTTGCCGTCAAACACGCTGGTGCTGTTGTAACCGAACCTGGCATGGAAACGCAGGCGCCGTGTCAGCTCGAACCGCGGCCCGAATGAGAACTGCCGCGATTGCAGCATGTAGCTGGTCCTGGCGCCGGCGCGCGAGTCGTTCCCCAGTCCGAAAAAGTCGTCCTGGCTGCGCACCCGGTAGTGCGCGTTGGCATCGAAAAAAACACACTGGCCGGAGTCCACGGGAAGGCTCAGATCAATGCCGTAATCCTGATACAAGAGCGTGGAGGCACGCAACGGGATGCCGATCCGGCCGCCGCGGCGCAGGAAATCGTTTCGGTAGTATTCCACGCCGAGAGCAAAGCCGGTGCCGATGCCCAGGCCGCCGAACAGCGGCTTGAAGCCGCGCTCGTGCTCGCTTACGTAATACTGCGCTTTCTCCAACAGGTGATTGCGGTCAACGGCGATAAAGCCCTTCTCCATGGCCTTGCCGAAAACCAGAAACGGCAGCAATGGAGCCTGCCAGGCCCGGAAGCTGTGCTCGGTCTTTTTGGCGCGCTCGGCCGCTTCCACATCAATGATGCGTTGCTCCGGCGGAGGTTGAGCCGGCAGAAGGTGCGGAGCCGCGAGGACAGCGAGAAGCGTCGAGGCCAAGCGAAGGGGAGCGCGCATCGTAAACCTCCAATCCCCTAAATGCCCCGGGTCCCGTGCAGGAGTTAGGTAGGGCGGATTATACACAATCAGACCCGCTGGACACTATCGGCTGCAGGCTGCGGGAGCGGAGGCGCCATCCCTTTCAACCGAAAACCTGCGGCCCCTAACCTATAGCCTACGGTCCATAGCCAATGGCCTGCCGGCGGACGACCATCTTACCGATGCTGAAACCGATTATGGCGCCGGGGACCACGTCCCCGTAAAAGTGCCGCCCGCTGGTAACTCTTGTTGCGCTGACCGCTCCAGCGAACCCATAGAGCACAAACGGCACCCAGCGCTGCCGGTGGCGGGAGGAAATCACGGTGGCCATGGTCCAGGCGGCGCTGGCGTGGCCCGAGGGCAAGGACCGGTAATCTCCGCTGCGTAAGCCATCCCGCGGGCCGCCGAAAGAGCCGCCAGGCGGGCGCTCGCGGCCCAGCGCCACCTTCAGCACGCCGACGACGAGCATATCGTCAATCAGCGCCCGGCTGGCGAGCAGGGCTGTCTGCCGGAGCGGCCGGCGCGACCCGGAATTGCCCAACAGCCAGAGCCCGCCGGAAACGCCAAACATATACGCCGGGTTGCCCAGCCGAGAGAACTTGTCCATGCTGTTTCGAGTGGCGGGAGCCAGGCGGCCGGTTGTCTCGCGATACAAACGCTGGTCGGCCAGCACCAACGCCGCGGTGCCGCCGGCTGCCGGCACCCAAAAGCGGGCGTTCCACCGATTCAGATGAAAAGGCGCAGTCCAGATCGCACGCTGGTCAGCCGGCAGAGGAGCAAGCACTAACCGGTAGAAATCACGGCTGGCGCCGGAGTCTGCTGTGCCTGGGGCGGAAGTGCCGTGGCCGCTCGGTGCAGCGCCGGGCACAAGCTCGGGCAGCCGGTCGGGCGGGTGGGTTGCAGAGACGGCAGGATCGGCGGGAAGAATGCCGGGCTCGACGCCGCTGCCCACCTGCGCGCCAACCAGCGGCATCGCCAGGATCCAGACAAAAGTAAACGCAGACGCGACTCGCATGGCTGATCAGGCGGCTGACCGCGCCGGATTGACATTCTCTAGGTGTAGCGTCTCGTAAATGCCGTCTACAGCCTGATCACGAGCGGGCTTTCGGCTCGAATGGGTAGAGGGCGTCTTTGATGGAGAGGCCGCGGACTTCGATCTGCTTCAGGTCGGCGCTGCCCAGGCCGACCGCTTCCGCCAGCTTGATGGTGTTGTCGCCGTGGTAGAGGGGCGGCGTGCCGAACTCGGCCGCCGGATCATAGCCCATGACCGCGGTACAAACAGCGTCAGTGCAGACCGGGTTCAATCCTGCCACCAGCAGGCCTGGATCGACAATCCGCAGGGGCTTGATCCAGGGGCCTTCCCCGCCCTGCACCGACTGGATTCCGTCGATGATGGAAAGGGCGATGGGCGGCGCGGCGCCCACCAGGTCCACCACGATGCGCGGCACGCGATGGCCATCGTCGCGCGGCGTGCTGCGGTTCAATTCCGCCGCGGCGGGCGCCGCCGGCTGCGCGCTTCCCCGGTGAAACGTCGTGCCGCGGGATTCCTTGGATTT
>JAPKYU010000014.1 GCA_026394175.1 Acidobacteriota bacterium
TGCGGAATGCGGAGTGCGGAGTATGGTGAATGATGGCGTCAAGCTGCGCCCGCTGACGGAAGACGACGTGCCTGCCGTCCATCGCCTGCTCGGAGACATGAAGGTCATACGCTACATGCTTTTCCCGCTGTTCGACGAGCAGGCCGCCCGCGATTTCGTGCGCGAATCCGCCGCGGATAGCGATGGCCAGCGCGGCCCGTCATTGGTGCGCGCCATCGCCTTTGCCGACAGCGGGATTCTGGTCGGTCTCTGCGGGTTGGTCCTGGATCGCGACCGGCTGCAGGGCGAGGCCTGGTACCTGCTCGATCCCGATTACTGGGGCAAGGGGCTGGCGACCGAGGCGGGCCGTCATCTGCTTGCTTACGGCTTCGGCCCCCTGGGCCTGCACCGCATGTGGGCCATGTGCCTGCCGCAAAACCCGGCCTCGGCGCGCGTGCTCAGGAAACTGGGAATGCGCCGCGAGGGCTATCTGCGCAAGCACCTGCGCATCCACGGCGTATGGCGCGACTGCTTCCTGTACGCCATGCTGCGCGAGGAATGGCACGCCTAGCAATTTCGGATTTCGGATTGCCGATTTCAAACATCCGCGAGGTTTGAAATTCGCAATCCGCAATTCCCACTCAGGCGGCGTTCATGGCGGGAGGGTCAAACAAAGTGTGGTTGATCTCGTGCCCACACTCCAGGCAAACGATGTAGTGTTGCGTCGGGTATTTCGGCTGTCCCCGGGCATCCTTGCGCACGCGCGGAAACGTGGTTCGGCGGTGCGGACAACCGAAAAGGCTCCAGATAGCGGTAATAACCTCGCCGGTGACGCTGGCGCGATTGTGTTCATCGGACATCGGGCCCTCCTGGCTCGTGCGAACAGCCACCCCGGCCGCCGGTCACACGGGCGGATGGATTAGTACCATGACATTAGATGAGACGCTGGCCGGGAGGTCGCATGCTATAAGGCCAGTGTTATCAACAAGCGCAGGGGCTGAGGGTTGCATGATGGTGATCGAGAGTTCGCCGCGGCAGGCTATAATCTCCCACTTATGGGCAATACGATCATTCTGTACGAGCGCATTCATGAGCGCGGCCTCAGCCTCCTGAGGGCCGCCGGCGAGGTCATTGCTCCGGAGTCGCTGGAAGAAGAGGCGCTGTTGCCGCTGTTCGCGCGCGCCGATGCCGTGGTAGTGCGGGCCATGGGCCAGGTGAGCCGGCGCCTGATGGAGTCGGCGCCGCGGCTCAAGGTGGTGGGGCGCCATGGCGCCGGCGTGGACAACATCGACGTCGCGGCCGCTTCCGAGCTGGGCATCTGGGTGGTCAACACCCCGGCCGCCCCGGCCGAGTCGCTGGCCGAGCAATTTCTGCTTCTGGCGTTGGCCTTGTGCCGGCACTTCCGCCAAGCGGAGCGGGCGCTGCGCCGCGGCGAGTGGAACCAGCGCCAGCACTTGGTGGGAAAGGAACTGGCCGGCAAGACGGTGGGCATTATCGGGTTCGGCAACACCGGGCGGCTGATTGCCCGGAAATGCCACGCCGCGTTCGACAACCGGGTGCTGTACAGCGACCCGGTGCGCGCGCCGGCCGAGGTGGAACAGGCCTGCGGCGCCGAATACGTGTCCCTGGACCAGTTGTTGGCCGAATCCGACTTCGTGACCCTGCAAGTGCCCCTCAACCGCGATACACGCCACATGATCGGTGCCGAGGAAATTGCCCGCATGAAGCCGAGCGCATTCCTCCTGAACCTGTGCCGCGGGCCGGTTTGGGACGAGGGCGCGGTGCTGCGCGCGCTGATGGAACGCCGCATCGCCGGCGCCGCCACCGACGTGTTCGAAGTCGAGCCGCCGGGCCGTACCGCACAGATGCTTTTGCAACTCACCAAT
The DNA here is from genome assembly GCA_026394175.1 of Acidobacteriota bacterium. GTDB lineage: Bacteria > Acidobacteriota > Terriglobia > JAJPHL01 > JAPKYU01 > JAPKYU01. The sequence continues at coordinate 1,866 of JAPKYU010000014.1, forward strand.
TTCACGGCCTCCCCGCACACCGGAGGGCTCACGGCCGAGGCCATGGAACGGATGAGCCTGGTGGCGGAGGACATCGTGCGGGTGCTGGAAAGCCAGCCCCCCAAATGGCCGGTCAATCAGCCGGCCAAGCCCCGCTGTTGAGTGCGGAATGCGGAGTGCGGAATGCGGAGTGCCTCAGGGAGCACCTAACACCTGACCGGAGGAGAATATGAGCGAACTATCCCGCCGCGGTTTCCTGGGCGCTCTTGCTGTTCCTGCCATGACTGCCGCTGCGCCGGGCCTTCCGCCCTGGCCCGACGCGAACCTGTCGGAAGAGGAGTTCTGGGCGTCCATCCGGCAGCAGTTCACAATTCCCGCCCACGAGACGTTCTTCAACACCTGCACGCTGGGCGCTATGCCACGCGCGGTGCAAGATGCGGTCATCGAGCATTTTCGCGGCTCGGCCGTCACCCTGGCGCATTGGGATTACCGCCCGGAGAATCCGGACTGGTTCGCCGGGTACCGGCCGCAGCTCGAGCTGCGCGGCAAGCTGGCGGCGCTGATCCACGCCGATGCCGAAGAAGTGGCGGTGACGCAGAACGCGACCTTGGGCATGAATTTCCTGGCGCACGGCATCGACTTGCGTCCCGGTGACGAGGTGCTGAGCACCGACCAGGAGCACCCCGGCGGGCGCTGCGGCTGGGAACTGCGCGCCAAGCGGGAAGGCATGGTGTGGAAGCCGCTGCCCATCGGCCAATCGCCCGAGGAAATCGTCCGCGCCTTCTCTGCGGCTATGACCGCGCGGACGCGAGTGCTGGCCTTTCCTCACATCACCTCGGCGCTGGGCGTCGTGCTGCCGGTGAAGCGCCTGTGCGCACTGGCGCGCGAGCGCGGCGCGCTTTCCTTCGTCGATGGGGCGCAGGCCGTGGGGCAGGTGCGCGTGGATGTTCGGGACCTGGGCTGCGATGCCTACTACTCCAGCCCCCATAAGTGGTTGCTGGCGCCGGCCGGCAGCGGCCTGCTGTACGTGCGCCGCGACCGCCTGCCGGGGCTTTGGACCACGCTGGCCAGTAGCGAATGGGACAACCAGAAGGCGGGAGCCTACCGCCTGATGCAGTACGGCACCGGCAATCTCTCCCTGCTGAAAGGCTTCGAGGCGGCCGTCGATTTCCACGCCCGCCTTGGTTCGCAGCGCGTCGAACAGCGCGTGATGTTTCTTGCCGGCCGCCTGCGCGCCGGACTGCGGGAGATCCCCGGGGCCGCTGTCTATTCCCGGCTGCACCCGGAACTGACCAGCGCCACGACGAACTGGGGCCTCCGGGGATTGAATGGGGCGCAATTGATGGACGAGCTGTGGAACCGCGAGCGGATCCGCGTTCGCGCTTCGGGCCCAGGGGTGCGGCAATGCTGCCACATCTACAACTCGCCCTTGGAAGTAGACCGGGTCCTGGCCCTGGCCCGAACGCTGGCCACCCACGGCGTTTCGAAATCAGGATGAAGAGGCAAGCGGCGCGGGCGGTCCCATCAAACCGGCGGCCTGGCCGTTGGGCCGCGCGTCAGCGCCCAGCGCGATTCCCAGGCGCCTGATTTTCTTGCGCAATCCCTCGCGGGTTATTCCCAGCCAGGCGGCCGCCTGGGTCTTGTTATTGCCGGCCCGGCTCATGGCCTCCTGAATCAGCAGGATTTCGAGCTGCTCGAGCTGCGGGATGGGGTCCAGGCGCTTCAGCGGCAACTGCTGGACGCTCAGCTTCATCGGGGCCTGTGCTTTCTTCAACTCCAGGAGCTCAAGCGTGCAGTGCAAGGGTCGGGCCAGTTGGGCGAGCATGGGCGCCAGTAAGACCTGCTCGTCGCTGGTGAAGGGCGCGTAGGAACGCTCCAGGCCGAGCACGAACACGGCGCGGTTGACGGGGATCACCCCCGCCATGCCCACCACCGGCGCGCCATCTTCGGCGGGGCAGCGGAACTCGGGGAGCGAGTAGCGGTAAACGCCGTACTGCCTCAACAGCGGAGCCAGCGAATGCTCGCGCCTGCTTAAACCCTGCGCCGAGCTGAGTCCTACCGCGGCCCGGCGCTTGTGGTCGTCGAACAGCAGGGCCTGCTCGGCCCGCAGAACATGGGCCGCCAGCCGCGCGCCGCCCTCCAGCACAGCCTGCAGGTCTCCCACCGCATCCAGCAACTCGGCCAGCAATTCGGAAGTCGCCCGGGCCAGCATTTGCCGCCGAACACCCGCATCTGCCTTTTCCATGCGCTCCCCCCTCACGAGATGTTCTGTAGCGAGCCGAGTATACCAGAGGCCGGCGGCGGGCAGCCACCGTACTGCCTCATAAATAGCCCGACAATGGCGAAGGCAGAAAGCGGAAGGCAGAAGGCAGCAAGCCCGCCGCGGCGGGCGTTTGCCGCCTTCCGCCGTCATCGTGGTAGACCTGTTTCAGAGACACAACAGTAGCGGCTGGCGGCATGGCCTCAGCCGGCGGCCGCCGGCCGCGTGCTATGATTTGGGCATGGCGTTTCCTGTGCATCGTCCCAGGCGCCTGCGGCGCACCGAGTTGCTGCGCTCCTTCGTTCGGGAGACGCGGCTTTCCCCGGAGAGTTTTGTCTATCCGCTGTTCGTCTGTCCGGGGACCGGAGTGAAGCAGGAAATCTCCGCGATGCCCGGCAATTACCGCTTCTCCGTGGACCGGGTGATCGAGGAATGCCGCGAGGCGGCGGGGTTGGGCATCCCCGCCGTGCTTTTGTTCGGCCTGCCGGAGAGCAAAGACGAGGCGGGCTCGGGCGCCTACGATGACGACGGGATCGTGCAGCGCGCGGCGCGGGCCATCAAGCGGGAAGTGCCCGGGCTGATGGTGATCACCGACGTCTGCTTGTGCGAGTACACCAGCCACGGGCATTGCGGGCGCATCGCCGACGGCGACGTGGATAACGACTCCACCCTGGAACTGATCGCCCGCACCGCCGTGTCGCAGGCGCGCGCCGGCGCCGACATCGTCGCCCCCTCCGACATGATGGACGGGCGCGTGGCGGCCATCCGCAGCGCGCTGGACGCCGCCGGCCTGGCCAACATCCCGATCCTGTCCTACGCCGCCAAGTACGCCTCGGTTTTCTACGGCCCCTTCCGCGAAGCGGCCGATTCGGCGCCGCAGTTCGGCGATCGCCGCTCCTACCAGATGGATCCCGCCAACCAGCGCGAAGCCATGCGCGAGGTGGCGCTGGACATCGAGGAAGGCGCCGACATGGTGATGATCAAGCCGGCCATGCCCTACCTGGACGTGATCTGTCGCGTCCGGCAGCAGTTCAATGTGCCGGTGGCCGCCTACCAGGTGAGCGGCGAGTTTTCCATGATCGTGGCCGCGGCGCGGCTGGGATGGCTGGACGGCACGCGGGCCATGATGGAGTCGCTGGTCGCCATTCGCCGCGCCGGCGCCGACTTGATCCTGACTTACTTCGCCAAGCAAGCGGCCAAGTTGCTGTAATGCGGTCAAGAGCCGATTCACCACGGATCCCGCAGGGCGGGACGGATGAACACGGATAGGCGGATCATTCGTGCTCATCCGCGTTAATCCATGGTTCGAAAATGACACGCCGATTGTTTCTCGCTGCCGGGCTGCTCAGCCTGCTGGCTGTTCTGCCGGCGTCCGCCGATAAGAAGAAGAAGCCGGCGGCGCCGCTGCCGCCCGATCCGCTCCAGCAGCGGATCGAAGCGGTGCTGGCGTCGCCGGAGGCCTGGCGGGGGCATTGGGGCATCAAGATCGTGTCGCTGGACAGCGGCAAGACGCTGTATTCGCTGAACGAGCGGAAGCTGTTCACGCCGGCCTCCAACGCCAAACTGTTCACCACCGCGCTGGCGCTGGCGACGCTGGGGCCCGACTTCCGCTTTCATACCACGGTGGAAGCGGCCGGCCCGCCCGACAAGCACGGCCGGATAGCCGGCGACGTGTGCCTGATGGGCCGCGGCGATCCGAACCTGTCCGGGCGGGCGCTGCCGTACAAGGGCCGCACCGAGCGGGACGGCCCGCCGCTGCGCGCCCTCGAGGCGCTGGCCGACCAGGTGGTCTCCCGCGGCCTGCGCTACATCGACGGCGATCTGGTGGCCGACGACACCTATTTCGTCTTCGAGCGATTTGGGGCAGGGTGGGCGCAGGACGACCTGATATGGTGGTACGGCGCGCCGGTTTCCGCCCTGGCGGTCAACGACAACGTCTTGTCTCTGCAGGTGCTGCCGGGAGAAAAGCCGGGCGATCCGGCGCTGCTCAAGCTGGATCCGCCCGAGCCTTACTACCGGGTGCAGAACCGCGTGCGGACGGTGGAAGGGCGCAGCCCGCGGGCCGCCGGCGCTGAACCCGCGGCCGGGCGCCGCCGCATTTTTATCAACCGCGAGCCGGGTGAGAAAACCCTGGAGGTCTGGGGCACCATCCCCGCCGATGACCCGGGAGACACCCAGCAGATTGCCGTCGATGACCCGGCGCAGTTTGCGGGCCGCTATTTCAGCGACGCGCTGGCCCGTCGCGGCGTGGTTCTCTATGGCCAGGTGCGCCCCCGCCACGCCCCGGCCTACGAGTTTGACGACTTGAGGGCGCCCCGGCCTGTCGCCGCCGGCACGGCTCCCAGGTATGTGCTTGCCGGCCACGATTCACAACTGCTGGCCGACGGCCTGAAAGTCATCGACAAGGTCAGCCAGAACCTGCACGCCGAAATGCTGCTGCGGACGGTGGGGCGCGAACGCCGGGGCATTGGCAGCGTGGCCGCCGGTCTGGAGGAGATGAACAGTTTTCTGGCGCGCGCCGGCGTCCCCGAAGGCGAGTACGTGTTGTTCGATGGCTCCGGGCTTTCCCGGCAAAACCTGGTCAGCCCGTCGGCCGTGGTGGCACTGCTGGAATACATGGACGCCCAGCCGTTTCGGGAAGCGTGGCGCGACCTGCTGCCGGTGGCCGGCATCGACGGGACCCTGACCGAACGGCTCAAGGACACGCCCGCCGCCGGCCGCATCCAGGCCAAGACCGGGACGCTCGGCCATGTGAACGCGCTCTCCGGTTACGCCACGACGGCCAAAGGCGAACGCCTGGTTTTCTCCATCCTGCTGAACAATCACAATCTGCGGGGCCGCGAGGCCACCGCCTTCATTGATCGCATCTGCCTGGCCATGATTGATCGTTAGGAGGGAAGGAGCGGTGTTGTACCGCCGCCGTCCCGGCCGTCGCGCATGGCCCCGGCGGATTTCATGGCCGAAAAACGGGCCGCTCGTTTTCCGGCCGGGGCGCCTGCGGAAACAGCACGGCCTTCAGCGTGGCGCTCCACTCGCCCTTCCGCGTGCGGTCGGCCAGCTCGCAGACTGCCGCCGCCAGCGCCTCCGGCGTGGCCGGCCCGCCGGGCGGCGCCGGCAGCAGCGCGGCGCGAATCGTGTGCCGGTCGAATTTCGCGCCGGCCGGGTTTTGAATCGCCGGGCCCGGCTTACGGCGCGTGACCCATTCGACATAGTTGGCATCCGGATTCAGCCGGACCCAGCGCACACCCGCCTTCTGGAAGCCGTCGTACTGCAGCCGAATGTGCAAATGGTCGGCCGTATCCTGCACGTGGTCGCGGAGCCCGGCGAAAATCAGCACCGCCAGCTCAGGCAGGTTCTTCACGGCGGCGGGAATATTCGTGACGCCGTCGCGGATCGCCCAGCACTCCTCGGCTTCCTTCAGCGTCGCGATGTGAGCGGGCCAATGGGCGCCGAACAACTTCTTTTCGATGGCCGCGCGGATGAGCATCGGCGAGTAATGGACCTTCGGCGGCGGGCCCGGCAGAAAGATGCCGCTGAAAAGAAAGTCGCTTTCCGGCTCGAACGTGCCGTTGTCGTTGCCGTCCAGGAACAGGGCGCCGTGCAGGGCCGCGGCGGGGGGAATTGGCTTGCCCATCAACGTGACCGGCAGGTCCTTGCCGTAGCGCAGCCGGGTCAAGTCCAGCGTGCTTGTCTCGGGATCGTAGAAGCGGCTGGGTTGTGCCTGCGTGCCGAACTCGCCGTCGATCACTCCTTCGCCGTAAGGGGACTCGTGGCTGGCGTACCATTTCAGGCCGCGCAGTTCCTTGCCGTGCAGGCCGAGGGCGGCGGCGATGGTGGTGCCGCCCAGCGACCAGCCGATGACGCCCACCTCGCCGCTCAGCACCCGCATGCCGGGGACGTAGTCCTGGATGGTCTTGCCTTCCAGGCTGCGTGTACGGCCGGCGGCGAAGGCGATGACGTCGGCCAGGGCGCGAACCGAAACCGGCCCACGCAGGTCGTAGGCGCCGCCGCTGCGCCGCGGCCTGCCCTCCAGCGGCGGGCCGGACTCGCCGCCGGGAAACAGGAAGACGACATCGACGAATCCGAAATCGCCGAGGCGGGCGGGCGCGGTCACCAGGCCGCCCGCCTGCAGGCCCCCCGGCACGTGCACTACAACGGGCGCGCCCTCGGCGTAGCGGGCCTTGCCGGGCGGCGCAATCCGCACCCAGATTCCTTCGCTGCCGGCGCCCGGCGTGGCGATGCGCACCAGCGGGCCTTCCAGCACGCCGCCACGGCCCCCGGGCGGCGGCCCCGCCCGCGGAGGCAACTGGCCGTTCAGCAACACAGTAAGCATCAGACAGAAACCAAGCAAGGCGCTGCGCAACATGAAGCGTATTATCGGCCAGAAAGCCGCCGCCGGCATCACGCAGTTCTGTTGCTTCCGCTCTGTGTTACACTCCGGCCGTCTAACCCGAAGCCGGGCTGACGCCAGGAGGCGATTCGTATGCGACTGCTGAGTGGGATTTTGTTGCTTTTGATCGGGCCGGCGGTCTTGAGCCACGCCGCCGCGCCAACGCTGTTTCGGGACCCGGCGGTCAGCCAGACGCAGATTGTCTTTCACTATGCAGGCGACCTGTGGACGGTGGGCCGCGAGGGCGGCGAAGCGCGCCGGCTGACGACCGCGCCCGGGCAGGAAACCCGGCCGTTCTTCTCGCCCGACGGCCAGTGGATCGCCTTCACCGGCGAATACGACGGCAACGTGGATGTCTTCGTCGTGCCGGCCAAAGGCGGCGTGCCGCGCCGGCTCACCTGGCATCCGGATGCCGACACCGCCGTGGGCTGGACGCGCGACGGCAAGAGCGTGATTCTCCGCTCGGCCCGCAACAGCTATTCCCGCTTCAATCGCCTCTTCACCATGCCGATTGACGGCGTCTTTCCGTCGGAGCTGCCGCTGCCCATGGGCGAGGAGGCTTCCTTTTCGCCGGATGGTTCGCTACTGGCTTACGTGCCGCTGGGCTGGAGTTTCACGAGCTGGAAGCGGTACCGCGGCGGCCGCACCACGCCCATCTGGATCGCCCGCCTGTCCGATTCCGCCCTCGTCGATAAGGTGCCGCGCCAGAACTCCAACGACTTCTGCCCCATGTGGCTCGGCGACCGAGTCTATTTCCTTTCCGACCGCAACGGGCCGGTTACGCTGTTCGCCTACGACACGCGCGCCAAGAAGGTGAGCCAGGCGCTTCCGAACAGCGGCTTGGACATCAAGTGGGCGTCGGCCGGGCCCGGCGCCATCGCCTACGAGCAGTTCGGAACCATCTACCTGTTCGACCTGAAGAGCCAGAAGCCGCGCAAGGTCGAGATCACGCTGAGCGGGGATTTGCCGGAGGTTCGCCCGCGCCTGGAGAAAGTGAACAACCGCATCCGCACCGCCATGATTTCGCCTACCGGCGCGCGGGCGCTGTTTGAAGCGCGCGGCGAGATCTTCACCGTGCCGGCCGAGAAGGGCGACGCCCGCAATATCACCAACACGCCGGGCGCGGCCGAGCGCGACCCGGCCTGGTCGCCCGACGGCAAGTGGATTGCTTACTTCTCCGACGAAGCGGGCGAATACGAGCTGCGGGTGCGCGAGCACACGGGCCAGGGCGAAGCGCGCAAGTTCAAGCTCAACGACGCGCCGAACTACTACTACACGCCGCGCTGGTCGCCCGACAGCAAGAAGATCGCTTACACCGATAAGAACCTGAACCTCGCCTACCTGGATTTGGACAGCGGCAAAACCGCGCGCGTGGACACCGACCGCTTCGACGGCCCGCGCCGCATCCGCGATTTCTCCTGGTCGCCAGACAGCAGGTGGCTGGCTTACCCGCTGCAGCTTCAGAACACGCTGCGCGCGGTCTTCGCCTACTCGCTGGACACCGGCAAGCCCGAATCGGGCAAGCGCATCCAGGTCACCGACGGCATGAGCGACGCCACCTCGCCGGTCTTCGACCGCGACGGCAACCATTTGTACTTCCTGGCCAGCACCGACACCGGCCTGACGGTGGGCTGGCGCGACATGTCCAGCTATTTACGCCCCGTCACCAGCAGCGTGTACGCGGTGGTGCTGCGCAAGGACCTGCCTTCGCCGATCGCGCCGGAAAGCGATGAAGAAAAAGGCGAGGCGGCCGGCGACAAGGCTGCCGAGAAGCCGGCGGGCAAACCGGCGGAGAAAGCCGGTGAAAAGCCGGCCGAGAAGCCGGCCGAAAAAGCCGCCGAGAAAAAGCCCATCCCGGTCAAGATCGACCCGGATAACATCGAGCAGCGCATCCTGGCCCTTCCCATTCCCGCCCGCGGCTACACCGATCTGATCGCCGGAAAGGCCGGCGTGCTGTTCCTGATTGAGGCGCCGTTTGCGGCCGGCCCCTCGGAAGGGCCGGGCGGGGGGCCTACACTCCATAAGTTCGAGCTGAAAACCCGCAAGACGGAAAAAGTCCTGGAGGGCATCCGGGCCTTCGAGCTGTCGGCCAATGGCGAAAAGATGCTGTACCGGCAGGGCGAGCGCTGGGCCATTCAGGCGCTGACCCCGCCGCCCAAGCCGGGCGAGGGCACCCTCAAGCTCGACGGCATGGAGGCCTGGGTCGAGCCGCGCACCGAATGGCGCCAGATGTATCGCGAGGCCTGGCGCTTCGAGCGCGACTTCTTCTACGATCCGGAACTGCACGGCCTCGACCTGCAGGCTTCAATGAAGCTCTACGAGCCCTACCTGGAAGCGGTGGGCAGCCGCAGCGACCTCAACTACCTGTTCTCCGAAATGCTGGGCAACATCACCGTCAGCCACCTGGGTGTCGGCGGCGGGGCCATGCCGGAGGTCAAGCGGGTGCGCGGCGGACTGCTGGGCGCCGATTACACCATCGAGAACGGGCGCTACCGCTTCGCGCGCGTGTACAGCGGCGAAAGCTGGAACCCCGGCCTGCGCGCCCCGCTGACCCAGCCGGGCGTGAACGTGGTGGCCGGCGAATACCTGCTGGCGGTGAACGGCCGCGAGCTGCGCGCCTCCGACAATGTTCACGCCTTCTTCGAGGGCACGGCCGGCAAGCAGGTTGTGCTCAAGCTGGGCAAGGATCCGGGCGGGACCGGCGCCCGCGACGTCACCGTCGTTCCGCTGGACAGCGAATCCCGGCTGCGCAATTTGGCCTGGGTTGAAGGCAATCGCCGCCAGGTGGACAAGCTGAGCGGCGGCAAGCTGGCTTACGTCTATCTGCCCGACACCGCATTCGGCGGCTACACCAATTTCAACCGCTACTATTTCGCGCAGGTGGGCAAGCAGGGCGCGGTAATGGACGAGCGCTTCAACGCCGGCGGCTCACAGCCCGACTACATCCTCGATTACCTGCGCCGGCCCCTGATGCATTACCGCACCACGCGCCACGGCGAGGACTTCACCGGGCCGCTGGGCGCCATCTTCGGACCCAAGGTGATGCTGATCAACGAATACGCGGGCTCGGGCGGCGACACCATGCCCTGGTATTTCCGCAAGGCCGGCGTGGGGCCGCTCATCGGGAAGCGCACCTGGGGCGGGCTGGTCGGCGGCCTGGGCGGCTATCCGTCGCTGATGGATGGCGGCTTCGTTTCCGTGCCCGGCTGCGGCTTCTGGGATCCCGACAAACGCGAGTGGGTGGCCGAGAACGTCGGCATCGGCCCCGACATCGAGGTGGAACTCGACCCCAAGGCCGTGCGCGAGGGCAAAGACCCGCAACTGGAGAAAGCGGTCGAGGTCGTGATGGAGGCGCTCAAGAAGAATCCGCCGCCCAAGCACACACGCCCGGCATTCCCCAAGTACCGCCCCGGCGCCATCGCGCGCATGTAGCGGCGCGATCAACCACAAAGAGACAAAGACCCCGGACCATCCCGCAGGGCGGGACGGAACCAACAGAGCCGCGAGTGCAAGACGGGGGGCTGGCGTCTCGCCGGCCCCTGGTCGGGCCTGCATTTCGCTGCTAAAAAAACAGCGAATGGTACGACTGCTACACTGGCGATTCCGGCGAAGAAAATCACTCATTCCGACGCGATGTCGATCACGCTCGGAGCGAAGCGACGCTGGCGGCGTTTATGTTGGCCTGACTGATCGACATCGGTCAAGCAGGAAGTGGTTTCACGGATAACTCATCATCATCTCGTTTCTCCTTGGAGTTGCGCGTTTGCTTGCGCAAAGTTTGCGCAAGCAGATGGGCGTGCCGCCGCAGCCTGCCGCCATTGTGATTCCAGCCGCCCAAGCCCCTGGGCAAGGTGACGCCAGTAGCCGGGCGACACTTGCTCTTGTGCAACTTCCTCCAGCAGGTTGGTGAAGTAGGACAGGCTCGCGATCGGCGTTGCCTCCGGGTGGTTCCACAGCGAGACATACTTGCGAGTACAGCCGAGCAGATAGGCGCGCTCGATCGTTTCCAGCGGCAGGTTCTGCCGATACCAGGATGCGGCCAGCTTCTGATCGGCGGGGCCGAAGGCAGACTGGACGCATGGCTGGCTGAGGAACAGCGTGCGGACCTGCTCGATGTAGCGCGACTGTTGCGGGTCGGCAGCAGGGGGCGCGAGTCTCTGGTACGGCCAGAAAGCATCGGCGATTTCGATCCGCCCGGTTTGGTGTTGATTGGCGGCGGGCCGCAGGTGGCAAACACCGCGGTCGCCGAGTTCCTCCAGGTAGGTGGTGATGGAGCGTCGGCTCTTGCCGATCCGCCGCGCCAGTTCAGCTTGGCGGAACGGCATCTGCCCGCTTGTGCGGTCGGCGTTCAGGCACACGTAGACAAACAGCCTGAAGGCGCCATCGGAAAGTAGCGAGAGCGCCTGGGCCATTTGGTGGCCGGCGGCAAACCAGCCGGAGGAATGCTTCAACACCAGTCGCGGCGGATTCATTGCCCCTCCTTGCCGGGACGCTTCTTGCGCATCGATTCGCCCTGCATCTGAATGAGGATGGTGGAGCGGGTCTGGTAGTGGTCGTCGCAGATTTCCAGGAAGTCGCGGCGTTCGGTGTCGCTGAGCGGGGCCATGGCCCAGTCATCGACGATGAGCACATCGATGCGAGCCAAGCGATGGAGTAGGTTGCGGAGGCTGCCGTCGGCGCGGGCAGCGGCGGCCTCGACCCGCTCGGAGGTGTATTTCTTGGCCAGGCGCATGATGCCCAGGCAGGAGCGGTAGCCCATCTCCGGGTGCGGCTTACTGTTCAGGATCCGCTCGAACAGGCTGGCGGTGGCCGGCCCGATGGTTTCCGCCCAGCCGAGCAGGCGCGAGGGGGGCCACGCCAGGTGCTGCCTTGGCTTTGTCGCGGGGCTTGTAGGGGCGGGTGGGCAAGACACCTACGCCATAATGGGTGGCCATCTCGTGGTAGGTGCGGTTCAGGTCGGGTTCGTAGCGGCAGGCGCGGCTCACGCCCGTGCGACAGTTGTCTGGCACCACCAGCTTGGGCGTGCCCCCGAGGAACTCGAAGGCCCGGATGTGAGAGCCGATCCAGCAGGCCAGGTCCTGGCTCTCGGTGGCTTCGGCAAAGGTGTAGTTGCTGGCGCCCAGCACGGCGACGAAGATCGCCGCCTGGCGTACTTCGCCCGTTTCTGGGTTTACGATGGGAACCTTGTCGCCGGCATAGTCGACGAACAGCTTCTCGCCGGCCCGATGCTCCTGGCGCAGCACCACGTCCAGGCGCCGGTGCCAGCGCCGGTACAGCTCGCAAAAGCGGCTGTAGCGGTAGCCGTCCGGGTTCGCCTGCCGGTACTCGTGCCACACCAGTTGCAGCGTCAGGTGCGGGTGGGTTTGTAACTCCTGATGGATGGCGGCAAAGTCCGGGGCGCTGTGGATCTGGCGCGAGGGCTGTGCCGGGCAACCGCCAAACAGCACCTCCTCCAGCTTGGGGTCATCCCAGTCCGCCGGCAGCGGCCACTTCACCCCGCTGGCTTCAGCGGCCTTCAGGTATTGATGGACCGTGCTTTGAGCAATCGAGCAACTGCGGGCGATCTGGCGCTGCCCCAGCCCCAGTTCGTGCCGCAGCCTCAGTACTTCCTTGATCTTGCGCATGGACAACCTCGGTTCCGGCAATCTGTCTCCTCCTTTCGCGGAGGCAGTTTGCCGGACTGATTGTCCAGCGTCGCTATCGCCCTCTAAAAAAATGTGTATCGTTCCGATACATCCCGATCACCCATTCCGGCAACCCGATCACCCATTCCGACTGCGCCAAAAAGTGATCGGCATCACGTCGGAATGGGTGATCGACATGCGTCGGAATCAGTGATCGACATGCCCTGGAATCGCCACAGAGCAACCCCCAACCAGAACTTGGCCCGTTTGGGCTGCTTTTGGTTCCCCTACCCGCACAAATTCCGCATACTTCTACCCGCACAACCACGCTCTTTTGTGGAAGCCGAGTTTCCTCTGCCGCCGTGCGCCCCGCGCGCTTTGCGCACGCCCCGCCCTTTCGCGACGCCACGGGCCGGCAACGGCTGACTGTACCACACTATATTGTGGTATGCCCATAGAAAGGCCCTATATCATGCGCTTGACAGGGTTCCGGTGACTCCGTTACGCTATAGCATTATCCCAGTAGGCGTAAGCCGCTGGCCCCAGTTTCTTTCGAGAAGCTGGGTTTTTCATTTTATGCCCCGCGTGTTTTTCTTCGTTGACGGGTTCAACCTCTACCACGCTCTCGACCACTTCGCTGGCGCAGGCGATCATGATCGATACAACCAATTATAAGTGGTTGAGCCTTCGGTCGCTGGCGCGGTTCTATTTGAAGCAACACGATACGCTGGCTGGCATCGACTACTTCACGACGCTCGCCACGTGGGACCCCGCCAAGGTAGCACGGCACCGCACTTTTATCCGTGCCCAAGAGAACGAAGGCGTTGTAGTTGTCTACGGCGAGTTTAAGCGCAAGAGCCACCGTTGCCTCACCTGCGGTGCGGTGCATCCGTTCATGGAGGAGAAGCAGACTGACGTCAACATCGCAATCAGGCTCATGCAGGCGGCCGTACAGGACAGATACGACCACGCGGTGATTGTGTCGGGGGACACGGATTTGCTACCAGCTGTAAGAGCTGTGCATACGACATTTCCAGGGAAGCAGGTTGGAGTCGTTATCCCTATCGGCAGGTCGTCCGAAGAGATGAAGAAGCAAGCCGACTTTCATCACAAGATGAAGGAGGCGTACCTGCGTGCAAGTCGCTTGGCTGACCCGCTCGCCTTGACGGATGGCACGGTCCTTCACTGCCCACCTAACTGGAAGCCCAAAGCGTCCGCGGGAGTCGGCCCGTAGAAATTGCGTCTCGGATCGTGGCTGGGTCTTACGGCCCTCTTCGACCTTGGCGGCAATGGCCTCGACTTTAGCGGCCCCCTTCGGCCGGTTGATCTATTGAAGGTAGCTCGTGCGCTCGTGCTTGGGTGGCTCGAACGGTCATTTCCTTTTCTGCTCGCTCCTCGCACTTCTACCCGCACAGCCACGCGCGGACGGCTTTCCAAACGCGGAGTCGTAGGCCTCCCGCATCGGATTGCTGTTCCATGATCTGCGCCGGAGCGCAGTTCGCAACTTCGACCGCGCCGGCGTCAGTCAGCCCGTGGGCATGATGATTTCCGGCCATAAGACGGCGAGCATCTACCGCCGCTATCGCATCACGCCCGAGCAGGATATCCGCGAGGCACTGGAGCGCACCCAGGCCGCGATGGCCCAGAACAAAGAGCGGCGAGTTGTCACTATCTCCGAAGCGAAAGAAGCCAGCCGATAAGGCCCTACCCGCACAAAAAGCGCACAATTTGAACAATTGTGGCGCCCTGTGTTTTTTGCCGAGTCCAGCAAGTTGTTGAAAAATGGTGCCCGGGGCGGGAATCGAACCCGCACGGCCCTTACGGGCCAAGGGATTTTAAGTCCCTTGCGTCTGCCTGTTCCGCCACCCGGGCATGTTGAAAAGAAGCGGCTTAGCTGACTGCCGCTTCTCCCCCTGCTGGTAGTGTAGGGAGATTCGTAGGTAGTAGCAACACTTTCCCGCCTTGCGGCAGCTTTGCAACCGCCTTCTGATTGGCCGCTTCCAACCGCTCGAAGGCCCGCTCCAGGGATTCCGGCGAAGGATGCACGTACCGCTGGCTCACCACAACCGTAGAGTGGCCCGCAATCCGCATGACGGTGAACGCATCGGCGCCCGCCTCACCAAGACGGCTCAGCATGGTGTGCCGCAAGGGGTGGATTACGAAATCGCGGGGAAAGGCAGGCATGCCGTTCTTGGTCAGGTGCTCGTTGAGCAAGGCCCGCACCTTGGCATGCTGGCAATCCACAGTGAAAACTGATAGCGGTTGGGTGCCGTGTTCGCTCGTGAACACCCAGGGCGACTTCGCTTGAGCGTTCCGGCCTTCAAGCAAGGCCAGCACCCTCGCCGTCAGGCCCACGTTCCGCCGCCAGTAGCGCGACTTCCCGTCATGGACGTGCAGATAGCCGAATTTCGCGGCGCCTGCCGGCTGAAGGTGAACATCGTTCCATTTCACACTAACCTGGTAGGATTCTCCTCGAACTCGGGATCTTTCAGCCATGGCCCGTCGAGGTGCTTCAAGCGGCGGAGTCCGGGATCCAGCCTCAGCCTGAAGCCTGTAGCCTGTAGCCTGTGAAGCCTGTCCCCTGAAGTATACGGTCTGCCGCAATGTGAAGCGTTGGCGAAAGGGGGCAAGAATGGGGCAGCCTGAACTGCGCGATTTTTGCTTGGTGGAGCATGTTTTAAAAAAGCGTGAACTGATCGGTCTGCTGTTGAACCGGGCGGGCCAACGCCTGCTTCTTCTGGGGACGTCCGCGAGTCCAATAGCGACCGAATCGTTCCGCCATCTCCCTGACAAAATCCTGGTTCCCAAACGGGCATCCCGCATAAGTGTCCGCCCCGGCTTGCCGGGGAGTCAGACTCCAGTGACTCGGCGTTTAGAACCTGTTCCCAGTCCGCCGCAGGCTCACGCCGCCACCATCCCATGTCCAGCATTCCGCTTTCATCCTGACCCGTGAGGTGCGACGCGGCGCTGGACCAGCGCTAATCAGCCGCCCCCCGCACCATTCCGGCCCGCACGGGATTGCGCTCCACGTGTGAGGTGGCAAGCAACCCCGGGCAGCACACATCGCTTTCGTCGCGGCATCATGCTTAGCATAGGGCCGGACCGTATGCGGAGCTTCCTAGAAAAACTGCGCAGTTCAGGCTGTCCGTTTTCCCCCCTTGCCCACCGCCGCACCTTCGGATCGTCCGTCCTCTTGGAGGTAAGACCACCGACCGGAGAGCCGGATGCGGGAGATTCGCGCGTCCGGCTCAGAGGGAGGGGGAACCGCACTGCGGCTCTCCCTACGCATATTGATAACCTCTCGCCAGGAAAGAACGCTGATGTTGCGGGGACTTACGCAACCAAGCACCTGAACCATGTGTACGAGGGCTGCCTCTCGCGGCGTCCTGCTATGGTGCCAGCCCCAGCCGGTGAAGCATCTGCTGTCCGCGCGGGGTCGAACGGATCTCCTCGTAGCCTGGCGAGACCCCGAAATAGACCAGGCTGTTGCTGCGTTCCTGATAGGACTTCTCGAGAAACTCGAACGCGCGCGCGTCGTCTCCCATTCCCCGGTAGGCAAACACGAAGATAGTAGGGGAAACGTAGCGACGCCGGGCTAGATGGTTCAACTCCGCCAGAAACTCCTCGGCCTTGCTCCTCTGTCCGGCCCGGCCATAGACCTCCGCCAGAGTGCCCAAGATTACCGGGTTCCTGCCGGACGGCGCCAGGGCCTTTTCGAGCGCCTCCACGGCCTCCGCGTATCTCGACTCGAGCATGTAGGCCCCTCCGAGCTGCCACAGCGCCCACACGTAGTCAGGATTATCCTGCAGCACTTTGCGATACTGCGCGATAGCTTCGTCGAGGCGCCCCATGTGATGGAACATCCAGCCGACCTGAGTGGCAATAATCGGCGACAGCGGGTCGAGATCTCGCGCTGCGTTCACTTCCTGCAAAGCCTCATTGAACCGCCGCCTCGCCACCAGGTAGTGAGAGAACCAGAGATGAGCAGAGGCATAGCTCGGGTTGAGTTCGATGGCTTTCTTGAACCCCTGCTCGGCCTGTTCCCAGTTCCAGTTGTAGAGGTCGGCGTAAGCCAGCGCGGCGTGCGCCTCGGCGAGTTGGTTGTCGATCTCCAGCGCCTTGCGGGCCGCTGCCACGGCCAGCGGCCTGGTCTCGGAAGGGGATCTCTCCCCGATGATCACTGTCCCGAGTTGGTTATAGCAGTCCGCCAGGCCGGCATAAGCCGGCGCGTAGACGGGATCGAAGTCAGTGGCTGCTTGAAAGTGGGCTATCGCCGCCTTGATGGCTTCGGGAGTTCGTTTGTTCCAGGCGTGCCGCCCTCTCAAATAGGCCTCGAAGGCGTCCCGGTTCACCGGTCGGCCGCTCAGGCGCGCCTCCCGTTCCGGCTGCATGCCGGCCCGGATCTGCCGGGCAATGGCTAAGGCGATCTCGCTCTGGAGAAGCGGAACGTCCCGCACGTGGCGGTCGTAGGATTCCGACCAAAGGTGTTCGTCCGTGGAGCCCCGAATCAGTTGGACGCGGACCACAACCCTGTCGCCGAAGCGCGCGGCAGATCCTTCCACCAGGGCATCCACTTTCAACTCACGAGCGATCTGCGGCGCCGGCTTGCCTGCCCCTTTATAACGCATGGCCGAAGTGCGGGAGATGACCCGAAGTGAGCCGATTTTGGCCAGCTCACCGGTCAACGCCTCCGTAAGACCGTCGGCCAAGTAGTCCTGCGCGGGATCCCCGGAGAGATTCTCGAGGGGCAAAACAGCCATCCACTGGACCGGCGAACTGCGGGGAGCGACCCGCCTGTAGACCAGCGTTCCCCCGGCGATCAGCAGCAAGACCGAGATGGCCAGCGCGGTCCGCCTGCGGGGCTGCATCGCTGGCGCGGGAACGCCGGCGATCGCCGCACTGCCCGCCTCCACCAGCCGCACGGACGCCGCAAAGCGGTAGCCACGCTTCGACATGGTCTCAATGTACGGGCGGTCCTCCAGGTCCGCACCGAGCGCCTTCCGAAGCAGCGAAATGTTCTGGGTGAGATTGCCTTCCTCGACGAAGGTATCGGGCCAGGCCGCCTTCATCAACTCCTCTTTGCTGACCAGGTTTCCGCTGTTCCTCACCAGCACCACCAGCAGTTCCAGGGCCTTGGGAGTCAGGGCCAGGGGGTTGCCATCCCGCAGCAGGACGGGTGGCGAGCAAGCCAGGCGAAACGGGCCGAATTCGTAGAATGTCTTGACCTGCATGGACTTGCGTCCCGCAACGGAGGATTTGAGAAAAACTTGAGGTTTTTCGAAGGACTCCTCCTTCGCGTTCCGGCTAGCCTTCCCTTGCCAGGCCGGAACCACCGGCAAAGAACCCTCTTCTTCGGGGCCATTGTACGGTGAATTTCAGGCGTCAGCAACCAGTCCGACAAGGAGACCAAGGAGAGCAAGATCATGACCATCAAGAGAGTTCTAGTAAGTCTTGTAATGGCCGTGTGCCCACTGCTGGCACAGCAGCCGCGGATCACGGTCCTGGACATTGAGGTCGAGAACGCGGTGCGCTATTTCGCCGATGTTAACGACCCCAGCAAGCTGGCGCTCAACGTGAGTCCGACGGCACCGAATCCGACCAAGGCCTTCACCGACAGCATCTTCGTCGGCGACATCGTGGCGGTTAATGGAAAGCCGGCCAAGGGCCTGTGGACGTCCCGGCAGTACGTGATGGGCTTCAGTCCCACGGCCGCTCCGGGCTCCGCCATCGCCGACGTTACCCAGGGCGCGATAGCAGAGTGCAAGTATGAGATTCTGAACGCCGACGGGACCTTCATCGGCCGGCTGATGGACGGCGGATTGCTTCCGCATGCCGTCAGTGGGGGTACCGGGGCGTTTCTGGGCGTCGGGGGTGAGCAGGCCTCAGCGACTGCGCGGGTGGTGAAGGCGGTGCGAACCGCTTCGATGTCGGAAGACCCGGCGAGCCGGCGAATCAACGGCGGCGGCAATGTCCGCATTCTCATTCGCCTGGTCCCGCTGTTTCGTCCCGAGGTTCTCACGGCAGCCGGCGGACCGCTGGTGGTCCACGGCGACAACTTCCAGCCAGTCACGGCCGCCAACCCGGCCCGGGCCGGCGAGATTCTGACGCTGTACGCCAGCGGTCTGGGACCCACGACACCGGCGGTGGATTTAGGCCAGCCTTTCCCGCAGACGGCTACGCTGTCCAAGGTTAATTCACCGGTGGAAGTGATGGTCAATGGGCAGTCCGCGGAGGTTCTCTACGCCGGGGGATACCCCGGCGCCGTAGACGCCTACCAGGTGAATTTCCGGGTCCCGTCCGGGGTGGCTTCCGGCACGGCAGCCCTGTATCTCACCTCGGCGTGGATTCCGGGCTCCGAAGTCCGCATCGCCATCCGCTAGGCGGAGTCGCGGGTCTGCTTCGCACCTCGCCGAGCGTCGCCAGCGGCGCCGCTCGTTGCTGCGGTCCAGCTAGGTATATACCGATTGTCCCAGCGAGGCAAGCATCCCCTGGCCGCCGGAAACCGCCTTCCGCAGCGGGAACCAAGCCATCCGCCGTTTGGCCTGAAGGCACCACAGGAAGCTCACGACCACCCGCTCCCAGAAAGTGACGGCGTCGCGGCGTCCTGCGACCCTCCGTTTGGGCGCGCTGATCCGGTTTTGGCGACGGACAGAGGAAAAGTTCGCACGATTCAGGTACTATTCAGGCTTGGTCATGCTAGAGTGGCTGGACGAACTATCATGCACAAGTGTCCTGCCTGCCATAGCAATGAAGTTTCGCCGTCGCACAGACTTGGATTTCAAGAGCGCTTTGTTATTCCCCTGATCCTGTGCCGCCCGTATCGTTGCTTCGACTGCGGTCGTCGTTTCTTCGCCTTCTCCTGCTCCAAAGACACAGGAAAGCGATTCGGGGTTGCTCTGCTTGTGCTGATCGCGGCACTGGGGGCCTTGTGGACATTGTCCGTTCTGATCGGCTGGATCAGCGCCCCGTCGCTACGCCGGAGGAGCGACGGACGACCGCCTGTTCGGCAACTCGCCTCCGTGCACCTCCGCCGGCCGTCGTTGGCAGGAGCCGGCGCGCAGAGGCTTTCGCGGGCGAGGCTGGGATGCCCAGATTTGTCGGCCCCCTTGTAGGACCGCGGCCACCGCGCGGCAGGCCGACGACAAAGCCCGGCGCTACGGTTCCTCTTCAGCAGCCTGCCACGGCCCGTCGCAGCCTCAGGGCCAGCGCCCGCAGCGCATCGGAACGCGCCAGCAGGCAGCGGACGATGCGGACCGCCAACCCCTCGCGTTCGGCCCGGAGGGGCGCGGCGCCGCGCCGGCGGACGCGCTGCACGCGGCCGTACACCTCGGCAAAAGCAATCGGCGGGTCCGGCTGCGCGTGGTTGTCACCCTGTGTCACAAGGGATTCGTCCAGGACCTGGCGCACGCGGTGGATGCGGATTTGCCCGCCAACCAGGCAGACGGCAATATCTCCGGGCCTCAGATTCTCGGGACGCGCGGCGATGATTTCCAGTTCATCGCCGGGCCAGATGGCGGGCAGCATGCTGGCGCCCCGGGCGATCAGGCGCACCCAGCCATGCCGCCGCAGGGCCTCGGCTGCCAGCGCGGAGGCGACGGTTTCCAGTTGGGCCGCCCGCTCGGAGGCCCTCGTCACGATTGCTTCCTGCTCAGCCTGCACTGTCCCTGAGTC
>JAPKYU010000592.1 GCA_026394175.1 Acidobacteriota bacterium
GTGTCCGGCGTGATGCAGGTAAACATCAAGTTGCCCATGGACATTCCTTCCGACAACAAGGTGTCGGTGACCATGAAGGTGGGCAACTGGGGGCCAAGCCAGGAAGGTGTGACGATGGCGGTCAGATAGAACCGGGGAAGACATCGTCTGCCGGGCGACATTCCGGTTATGTCTGTTCAGAAGGCGCTGCGCAATGAGCCGATCGAGATGTTCGACCCGGCCCGCATTCAGCCCCGGATTCAGCGCGCCGCCAAGGCCTTCGAGCAGGAGGACTACCAGTTCGCCTCCGAAATCCTCAGCGGGCTGGAGGCGGAGGGGCACATGGATCCGGCGATGTCGCCTAAGGGCTGTTGGTTTCGGGTATCCGGCGGCCCCAACCACTCAGGCCCGCTCCGCCTTCGCCAGTTCTGACTTCTTGCGGATCTCGATGTTGAGGCGTTTGATCTTCTGGTTCAGCGTGGACAGGGGCACCCGGAGCCGCTCGGCCGCCTCGGTCTGGCTCCAGTGGGTGGCTTCCAGGTGCTCGGTGATAATCCGCCGCTCGAAGTCGGCCACGATCTCGAACAACGAGGCGTCGGCCGGCAGGCCGCCGCCCTCGGAGCGCCGCAGGCGGAGGCCGCAGGCCTGCAACAGGTGGTCGGGCAGCACGTCCACGGTCACCGTGGCCTGGGAGGCCAGCACCACGGCCCGCTCGATGACATTCTCCAGTTCCCGCACGTTGCCCGGCCAGAGGTGGTCCATCAGCACCTGCATGGCCTCCGGCTCGAAGCGCAGCAGGCTCCGCCCAGCGGAGTCCAAAAACTTGTCGTTCTCCTGGCAGTACTTGGTGAAGAAGTGCTCCACCAGCGGCGGAATGTCTTCCTTGCGCTCGCGCAGCGCCGGCAGGACGACGTTGATGACGTTCAACCGGTAGTAAAGGTCCTCGCGGAACTTGTGCTCTTCGACCAGCCGGCGCAAATCGGCGTTGGTCGCCGCCAGGATCCGGACGTCTACCCGGACCGTCTCGCTGGAGCCCACCGGCATGAACTCCTTTTCCTGGATCACTCGCAACAGCTTGGCCTGGATGTCCTGGCTGATTGTGCCGATTTCGTCGAAAAAAATGGTGCCCCGGTTGGCGATCTCGAAGTAGCCTTTGCGCGAGGCCACCGCCCCGGTGAAGGAGCCCTTGACGTGCCCGAACAGCGTCGATTCGAGCAGTTCCGGGGGCAGCGACCCGCTGTTGACCGCGATGAACATCTGCTCGGCGCGCGGCGAGTTGGCATGGATGGCTTTGGCGATCAGCTCCTTGCCGGTCCCGGTCTCGCCGGTGATCAGTATGGTCGCGCGGCTGGGCGCCACCTGGGCCACCAAGTCCAGGATGCGCACCATCCGCTCGCTCTTGCCGACGATGTTGGGGAAACTGTAGCGCTGCCGGAGGGTCCGCTTGAGCTGGACGTTCTCCCGCTCCAGGCGCCGCTTTGAGATCATGCGGTCGATCTCGATGAGCAGCTTCTCGTTGTCCCAGGGCTTGGAGAAGTAGTCGCTGGCGCCCGCCTTCAGGGCATCCACCGCCACCTGGACCGACCCGTAGGCGGTGATCAGGAAGACCGGCGTCTCGCGGTCCCGGTCCCGAATCTCCCGCGGCACCTCCATGCCGGAGCGGTCCGGGATCATCAG
>JAPKYU010000178.1 GCA_026394175.1 Acidobacteriota bacterium
TTGATGAGCACGCCGGCGCAGGTGACCGGCTGGTTCTTGAAGACGCTGGTGTAACGGCCGACCGAGGTCGAGGGGATGAGGCTGCGGGAGAACACCGGGAAGCGCAGTGCCGCGATCTCGCCGAAGTCGCGGGCGCCTCCATCGATGATCGCGCCTTCCAGCCCCCGCACCTTGGCGTCGGTGGCCATCAGCCCGCCGATGCCGGCGATGTCCAGTCCGGAAATGTCGTCCCCGTTTTCGATGACGATGACGATCACCTGCCCGGGGCCGGCCTCATCGATGGCCTGGATCGAGTGCTGCACGCCCAGCGACTGGGAGACGGCGCCGGCTTTGCTCAGCGGGCGCAGCAGCGCGGTCACGGCGCGCCCGGCAATCCTGGCCTCGAACAGCGGCCGCATGTCGTGCGCCAGGAACCCGCGCTTCTTCGCCACCTGATCGACGGCATCCGAGACGGAAGCCGCCGGTATTTTGCGGAAAGCATCGAGCAGCGGATCGGCGGGCCGCGCCGGGGCGGGCGCCGGCTTTTTCGCCGCCTGGAACGCGGTCAGACAAAGCAAAGCGGCGAGAAGAACAGCAAGCGTCAGGGCTTTTTTTCGATTCATAGTTGCACCTCTTGAATCAGAGGTTACTTTTTACCACTAAGGCACCAAGGCACCAAGCCCCGTCTCTTTGTGCGGCTTTGTGTCTTTGTGGCTTGGTGGTGAGAAAAGTCGGTGTTACGCTTCCGCCGATGCCCGCTCTTCGGCAACTCGCCGCCGGCGCGTTTGAGCGGGCGCAGGCACGTTTTCGGCGCCAGCGCATGGAGCGGTTTGCGCGGCGCTTCGGAATCGGCGAAACGACCACCATCCTCGATATCGGCGGCCTGCCCGCCACCTGGACCGCCCTGTTCCCTGCCCCGCGCGTGACGCTGCTTAACCTGCCCACGGCTTTGCACCTGGCGGGGCGAGGCGGCCTGCCCTGGATCCTGGCCGACGCCTGCCAACTGCCCTGCGCCGACCGCTCCTTCGACATCGTGTTCAGCAACTCCGTGATCGAGCACCTGGGCACGGCCGAGCGCCAGCGCCAGTTCGCCCGGGAGGTGATGCGGGCCGGCCGGGGCTTCTTCATCCAGACGCCGGACCGCGCCTTCCCCCTCGAGCAGCACCTGTGGACGCCGTTTGTGCATTGGCTGCCGAAGCGGGCCGCCAAGGCCATGGTCGAGAAGTTTACGGTTTGGGAATGGGTGGTGCGGCCCGGCGGCCCCGAGCGCCGCTTCTACCTTTCTCACTGCCTGGACGACGTGCGGCTGCTCGACGCGCGCGACTTGGCCGCGATGTTTCCCGGCGCCGTCATCCAGCGCGAGCGCTGGCTGGGCCTGCCCAAATCCCTGATCGCCTGGAAGCTGCCTTGAAGCCGGCAGTCCCCTGCAACGGTTCCGCCGGCAACTGCGCTCCATGCCAACATGCCACCACCCAGATGTTTCTGCCCTCGCGACGATAGAAGAAACGATATGGCGCAACAATCACCTCACGAAAGGGAAGATCCGGAAATTCCGGAATGAGTCGACCCGACTCCGGGTACCGCGTGAGGCGCCGGAGTGCGTGCTCGGCTCTCTTCCGGAACTTGACCGCCGCCTGCGGATTGTCCTGCTGAATATAGGACACCGCCGTCAGAAACTGGATGCGCCCGGAAGGTGTAAAGCGGAGCTTCACTTCGGTCCACCGGCGAGCAGAGCGTCTGCTTCGGCAAGTACCGAATCCAGGTCGAATCCCTTGCCGGCCGCGATTTCTTGTTCGCCCCGGGCGATGAGACGCAGAAGTTGAAGCTCGTGTTCACTGCGCTGGTAGGCTTCCAAGCTCAGAAGAACCGCCGCTGCCCTGCCTCGCTGGGTGATCACGACGGGCTGCTTCGATGACTGGACGTGCTTCAGGGCTGCGGCGGCATCCTGCCGAAGGTCGGTGATGGGAATGATGTCAGGCACCCTGGCCATAAACGTAACCTCCAGAAGTACGTTTAACAATACCTCTAATGTCGCTCATCTGTCAACAGGCCGTGCTGCCTTGGTGCCTTCACCCGTCTAACGTGCTGTTCTATTGATCGATCTGCGCCGGCTCCAGCTTGGGCGCCAGCAGGTGGATGACCAGCAGGGCCAGCAGG
>JAPKYU010000262.1 GCA_026394175.1 Acidobacteriota bacterium
AGCCGCCAGGCGACCGAAGACGCCGCGAGGCTGGCGCGGTTGGTGGCCGAAGGCGCGGTGAAACTAGGGTCCGGGCGGCTATCGCGTGGGAAGCCCACCGTGTTGAAGCCCGGTCCGAGTATCCTGGAGATGCTGGACGAGGAACGCCGCTGATGGTTTATATGGAAACCTCGGCGCTCGCCAAACGCTACCTTAGCGAAGCCGAATCGGCGCAAGTGGACTCGATTGTTGAGCGGAGTTCGCCGGAGATATACACCAGCCGAATCACCTATGCCGAGGTCCTCTCGCTCTTGGCCCGTTCGCTTCGTGACCGGCGCTTCAGCCCCAGGGACTATGAGCATCAAAAGCGGCGGTTCCGGCAGGAATGGGACGGGTTTCACATCGTTGAAGTCACCGCCGAATGCCTGCGCCCGGCAGAACGCCTCGTGGAGCGCTACCCGTTGCGCGGCTTCGACGCAGTCCACCTTTGCTCCGCGTTGTTGCTTGGAAGGCCCGATTTTGCGTGCTTCGATTCCCGTCTGAATGCCGCCGCCCGCGCGGAAGGCTTGGCTGTGATTCCCTGAATCGGACCAAGCGGTCAGCGCCTTGTCGCGCGCCTTGTTGCGCCGGCAACGATATTTTGACATTGGCACAACCGGCTGGTAGCTTTCCGGCATGTCGCTGAAACTGACTCGCCGCCAACTGGGCGCTGCACTCGGCGTGGCTCCCGCGCTGGCCCGCGCCGCGAAAAGCGCGGACCGCCCGAACCTGTTGCTGATTCTCTCCGACGACCACACCGCGGAGTTCACCGGCTGCTATGGGAACCCGGTGATCAAAACGCCCAACCTGGACCGGTTCGCCGCCGAAGGCATGCGCTTGAGCGGCATGTTTACGGCGGCGCCGCAGTGCGTTCCTTCGCGCGTGGCGTTCATGACCGGGCGGTCGCCGATTGCCGTGCGCATGGGGCGGTTTTCGGCGCCGCTGCCCGCCGATGTTCCCACACTGCCGGAGTTGCTGCGGCAGGCGGGCTATTTCACCGGCGTCTGCCGGCGCACCCATCACCTGGACGGCGCCGCGTCGGGCCCGGTGAGCGGGCCCATCTATCGCAAGTACGGGCTGCAAACCATGGCCCGCCGCGTCGATTACCTGGACGTGGATTCGCCGCCTAGCCAGACGGTGGCCAAGGTCGAGGAGTTCTTCAGCAAGAAGCCGGCCGGCAAACCGTTTTTCCTCTGGGTGAACTTCAACGATCCGCACCACCCGTGGGACAGCAATGCCATCCCACAGCCGCACCAACGCGCCAGAATCCCCATCCCCAAATACCTTCCGGATCTGCCCGGCATCCGCGAGGACCTGGGGCGGTATTACGACGAAGTGGCACGGATGGACGGCGAATTCCAGTCCGTGCTGGAGGTGCTGGAGCGGCGCGGCTCCGCCAATAACACGCTGGTGATTTTCATGGGCGACAACGGCGCCGCCATCCCGCACGGCAAGGGCAGCCTCTACGATCCGGGGTTGAATGTGCCTTGCCTGGTGCGCTGGCCGGCGCGCATCCGGCCCGGCGCGGTTTCCCAGGCCCTGGTGTCGGGCGAGGACGTTACGCCAACGTTCCTGGAGGCCGCCGGCCTTCCGGTGCCGCAGCAACTGTCGGGGCGCAGCTTCCTCAGCGTGCTGCGCGGGGAGGCGGCCGGCACGCGCAACGTGGTCTTCGCCGCGCGCCTCACGCACGGCAGCCGCCCCTTCAAGGAAGCCACCACCACCCACACCTTCGACCTTTCCCGTATGGTGCGGTCCCGGCGGTACAAGCTCATCTACAACTGTACACCGCACATGAGGTACTCGCCGGTGGACAGCTATACCGAGCGCGGATGGCTGGAGATGACCGACGAACACCTGTGGGGCCGCCTGGACCCGGTGTTTGACCAGGCGTACTACGGCCGCCGGACGGTCCTCGAACTCTACGACCTGGAAAAGGATCCGGCCGAATTGCGCAACCTGGCCGGGACTCCGGAGTTGCGTTCGATTGAACGGGAACTGCTGGTGGCGATGCAGGAGAAGATGATTCTGGACTGGGATTACTTGCCGCTGCCGTTGGCCGAATGAAGGCTGTGCCGCCGACGGTACGGCGTTTTTTCACAGCAGCAGGAAAATGCCGGTGGCGTGGGCGCGCTCCTGGCCGTCTTCGCCGCATACAGCCGCTTCGGCGGCCAGCTTTCGCTTCTGCCTGGTCGTAACCCAACCTCGGATGCGCAGCTTCTCGCCCGGTGCCACGGGCCGCCGAAACCTGACGGTCAGCTCACAGGTAACCGCTTCGACGCCGCCGGCGATCACCGCCTTGGCCATGGCCTCGTCCAGCACCGTGGCGATAATGCCGCCGTGGATAATGTCCTCAAATCCCTGGTAGACAGGCGATGGCTCCCAGGAGGCGGCCACCGAGCCGTCCGGCTCGCTCTGAAAGCTGAGATGCAGTCCCTGCGGGTTTTTCGAGCCGCACGCAAAGCAACTCCCCTCGACGCGAAGCTCAGGCCTCATAGAGAAAACCATCTAACCACAAATGGGACGCAGATACACGCAGATGAACGCAGATTGGGCTTCAACGAAGGACAAACGCAGTCCGGCCGTCTTGATCTGCGGTTCTCTGCGTTGATCTGCGTCCCATTCTGTGATACGGCTTTTGCGGAGCAACCCTATGCGGAGCAATCGACGCAGCTTCTTGAAAACAGCGGCCGGCGCCATGGCGGCGGGGCCGGCGATGGTGGGCGCCGCCGCGCCGCCGCCCAACGTCGTGTTCGTGCTGGTGGATCAGTGGCGCGCGCAGGCCACCGGCTATGCCGGCGACGCGAACGCGCGCACCGCCGCGATTGACCGGCTGGCGGCGGAAAGCGTCAACTTCCAGAACGCCGTTTCCGGCCTGCCGGTCTGCTGCCCGTACCGCGCCAGCCTGATGACCGGCCAGTACCCGCTGACGCACGGCGTCTTCATCAACGACGTCGAACTGCAGCCCAAGGCCACCGCCCTGGCCGAAGCCTTCGCCAAAGCGGGTTACCACACCGGCTACATCGGCAAGTGGCACCTGCATGGCAGCCCGGACGGAAAGTACGGCCGCCGCCAGGCCTATATCCCGCCCGACAAGCGGCTGGGCTTCGACTACTGGAAGGCCTGCGAGTGCACGCACACCTACAACGGCTCGGTTTACTTCGAAGGCGACGACCCGGCGCAGAAATACTGGCCGGGATACGATGCCATCGCCCAGACCGAGGATGCTTGCCGCTTCATCGAGCGGGAAGGGAAAGCGCGCCGGCCTTTCTTCCTGGCTCTTTCGCTGGGCCCGCCGCATAACCCTTACGACACGGCGCCCGAGCGCTACCGCGCGTTGTATGAATCCCGCGAGATCCGCCTCCGTCCCAATGTTCCCGAAGACCGGCGCGAAGTGGCGGCCAAGAACCTGCGCGGCTACTATGCGCACATCGCGGCGCTGGACGACTGCCTGGCGCAGGTGACCGGCGCGCTGGAGCGCTCCGGCGCCGGCGAGGACACCATGCTGGTCTTCACTTCCGACCACGGCGACATGCTCGAATGCCAGGGGCTGACCACCAAGCTCTACCCGTGGGATGAGTCGGCGCGCGTGCCGTTCCTGTTGCGCTACCCGCGGAGGCTGGGAAGCAAGGGGCGCGTCATCCGGGCGCCGCTGAATACGCCAGACATTATGCCGACCCTGCTGGGCCTGGCGGGCATCGCCATCCCGGGCGGCGTGCAGGGTGAGGACCATTCCAGACTGATCGCGGGGGCGCGGCCTGCCGACGCCGACGCGGCGGCCTTCCTGAACCTGCCCGCGCCCTTTACCGAGGCCCGCCGCTGGGGATTCGCCGAGTACCGCGGCCTGCGGACCGAGCGCTACACCTACGTGCGGTCGATCCACGGGCCCTGGTTGCTCTACGACAACGAGACCGACCCATACCAGATGCGCAACCTGTGCGGGAAGAGCGGGCACAAGGAGTTGCAGGCCCGGCTGGACCGCGCCCTGGAAGCCCGCCTGCGCCGCTACAAGGATGATTTCCTGTCCGGCGCGGAGTACCTGCGGCGGGCCGGCCTCGAGCATTATCGCGAAGTGAACAACCCCATCGGCCATCACCGCAGCCCCTGGGACGATTGGGAAGCGACGCTGAAATAAATGGGACGCAGATGAACGCAGATCGACGCAGATGGGTTTCCCCGCCTTGATCTGCGTTTATCAGCGTTTGTCTGCGTCCTATTTCATTGTGCGCCGGAAAGCTCGAAGGCCTGGGCGGCGCGCAGCATGGCCGGCTCGTTGAAATGCCGCGCCAAAATCTGCATGCCGATGGGCAGGCCGGCGCCGTTGGCCCCGCAGGGCACGCTGATCCCCGGAATGCCCGCCAAGCTCGCGGTAATGGTGTAGATGTCGGACAGGTACATCCGGAGGGGGTCTTCGGTTTTTTCGCCCAGGCGGAAGGCCGGCGTGGGGGCCACGGGGGTGACGATCACATCCACGTCGCGAAAGGCCTCGCTGAAATCGCGCGCCACCAGCGCCCGCACCTTCTGCGCCTTGCGATAATACGCGTCGTAATAGCCGGCGCTGAGCACGTAAGTGCCGAGCATGATCCGGCGCTTGACCTCGGGGCCGAAGCCCTCCCCCCGCGTCGCCCGGTAGCATTCCACCAACGAGAGGTTGCGGCAGCGCGGCGAGCGCACGCCGTAGCGCACGCCGTCGTAGCGGGCCAGGTTGGAGCTGGCCTCGGCCATGCAGATGATGTAGTAGCAGGCGATGGCGTAATCGGTGTGAGGCAGGCGGATGTCGCGGATATCGGCGCCCAGCCCGCGCAGCCGCTCGATGCTACTGTGCACGCGGTCGCCCACCTCCGGGTCCAGGCCCGCGGCGAAGTACTCGCGGGGCACGCCCACGCGGAAGCCGCGCAGGTCGCGGGCTTCCGGTCGATCCAGCTCGGCAAGATAGGGGGGCACGGGCACGGCGGCGGAAGTGGAATCGCTGGGGTCGCGCCCGGCCATCACTTCCAGCAGGGCCGCGGCATCGCGCACCGTCTTGCCGAACGGCCCGATGTGGTCGAGCGAGGAGGCGAAGGCCACCAGGCCGTAGCGCGAAACGCGCCCGTAGGTGCCCATCAGCCCCACCACGCCGCAAAACGAAGCAGGCTGGCGGATGGAGCCGCCGGTGTCGGAGCCCAGAGCAACCACGCACATGTCGGCGGCCACGGCGGCCGCCGAGCCGCCGCTGGAGCCGCCCGGCACGCGCTCCAGATCGCGCGGGTTGCGCACCGGCGCGTAGGCTGAGTTCTCACTCGACGAGCCCATGGCGAACTCGTCGCAGTTGGTCTTGCCGACGATCACCGCGCCCGCTTCTTCCAGCCGGCGTACGGCGGTGGCGTCGTAGGGCGGAACGTAGTTGGCCAGGATGCGTGAGGCGCAGGTGGTGCGCAGCCCCCGCGTAACGATCACGTCTTTGACCGCCAGCGGCACGCCCGCCAGCGGCGGCAGCGGCTGCCGGCGCTTCACCATCTCGTCGATGCGCTGGGCCTGGGCCATGGCGCGTTCCGGGGAAAACACCAGGAACGCGTTGTTGCGCCGGTTCTCCTGTTGCGCGTAGGCAAGCACCTGCCCGGCTAGCGCGGCTGCGGTGGTCTCTCCGCTCTCCAGCGCGCCGCGGACCCGCGCGATCGTTAATCCTTTCAGTTCCATCCGCTCTTTTGAGGTGTCGGCGTCAGGACCGGGCCCCCGGGCACCTATCTTTCAATCACCCTGGGCACTTTAAAATGGCCGGCGCCGCTGTCGGGGGCGTTGGCCAGCGCGGTTTCCTGCGAAAAGCCGGGCCGGTCCTGATCGGCGCGCAGCGTCTCCAGCTCATCCTGCTCGTAGACCACCTGGGCCATCGGCTCCACCTGGGTGGTGTCGAGCTCGTTCAACTTGTCCATGTAGCCGAGGATCTCGTCGAGCTGGGGGACGAACCGGGCTATCTCCTCGGCGCTCAACTCGAGGTGGGCCAAATCGGCGACGTACCGTACATCCTTCTCAGTAATCTTCATGATGAAAGAACCGCACCGCTAATCACAAAGGCACGAAGGCACAAAGACACGGAAAAATCTTGTTCTTTGTGCCTTCGTGTCTTTGTGTCTTTGTGATGAAACTCCACTCTTCTTTATTTCATCATGCGCCGCGAGGTGCGGAGGAACAGCTCGCGCAACTCCGGGTCGGCGATGGCTTCCGCCGCCCGGGCAACATCGGGATCCACCTGCATGGTGGCCGCGTGGCCCGGCCCTTTTCGCGGAGCAGCCGCGAACGTATGGCCGTCGAACAGCGTCCCCTGCAGCGCCGGTGGAGCGGTGGGGATGACCGGCGCAATCATCTTCTCGTCCACCCGGAAATCGATGGAGGCCACGACATTCCGCCCCAGGTAGTGATTGATGCGGGCCAGCAACCGCCGCTCCAGCCGGAACAACTGCCGCTTCCACATCTTGTCGGGGACATGGACGGTGAGGATGTCGCGATAGAGGCGGAAGACCTGCGTGCGCACGGCCACCTGGCGACCGACCAGGTGCTCCCAGGCTTCCCGCACCAGGTCCTCGGCCGGCACCTGTTTCTGGGGCTGCTTGCGCAGCAACTCGGGTAGTATCTCTCCGGCGGCTTTCATGGCGTCCTTGGGCCGGCGGCCGGCGGTTTGACGTGGGCCACCAGCGCGGCCATCTCCGGGTCGTCGGCAAAACTGGAATCGAGCACCACCAGCGCCTTCGGCTCCACTTTCGCCAGGTGTTTCTCGGCGGTCATCTGCAAGGCTACATGCCCGACAAAGCGCCCCTCGTACTGCGACTGCAGGATCCAGGCGTTGCCGATCTGGTAGGGCGCGATGCCAAACTGCTCCTCGTAGCCGGACACGATTATATCCACGTTCTGGAAATTGGCGGCCATTTCCACGACCTCGCGGTTGGGCATGTAGACCAGCAGCACCACCAGGTCCGCCGATCCGGAAACCTGCGGCAGCAGGCGCTTCAACGCTTCGCGCGGGTTCTCGACGGTGTAACCGAGGTTGCCGAGCACCTTCGATGCGGACAGGCCGATGAACACCATGCGCGTGCCGTCCGCGGCGCGACGCACAATGAAGGGCGGGGCGATGGTCTTGTGCCCCGGGCCGAACACGTTGGCGCTGACGAACTGTGGCTGCCGGGTTTTTCCGGCCGCGCCCAGCCGCTCCAGTTCGGTGGCGTCGCCCGGCGTCAGGTTGACGATTTCCACTCCGATCTTCGTCACACCGTCGAGAATCGCGCGGGAGCGCGCCGGATCATGGGCGCGATGGTTGAACATGCCGCCCGCATCTACCTGGAAAACGGTGTCCGCAGCGTGTTCCCTCAGAAACTGCCTGATGAAGGTGGCGCGACGGGCCAGACCGCCCGCGGGGTTTTTCGGTCAGCCGCAAGGATCCAATTGCCCAAGAACGCCCCCGGTATACACCAGGTAGGCTGCCGGCTTCGGGGCCGGCGCCTGCGCCCGCGTTCCGGCAGCCAAGATGCCCAGGATAACGAATCCGACAAATCCGGTAATCGCGAATCTTCCCATACTGGCTGTTATTTCACCACAGAGCCCAGAGAACACGGAGAAGGGTCCCAAACGCGATGTCGATAGACGCGGGATTCTTCTCTGTGCTCTCTGATGCCTTGGTGGTGAAAACCCTGCGATAATCGAAGCTGATTGTAGCATGCCGTCCACGATGATCGTTCTGGCCTCTTCCTCGCCGCGCCGGCAGGAACTGCTGCGGGCCGCCGGCGTTCCATTCGAAGCCGTCCCGGCCGAGATCGACGAGAGCGTGCGGCCCGGCGAAAGCCCCGAACAGTACGCCCTCCGCCTGGCAATCGAGAAGGCGGAGCGAGTGGCGGCCTCGCGCCCCGGCGAGACCCGCCCGGTGGTCGCCGCCGATACCATCGTGGTGATCGACGGCGCGGTGCTCGGCAAGCCCGAATCGCCCGAGCAGGCGGCCGAGATGCTGCGCCGGCTTTCCGGCCGCACTCACGCGGTGCTCACCGGGCTTTGCGTGATTGATCCGCCGAGCGGGCGCCGCCTGGCCGGGGTCGTTTCCACCGGCGTCCGGTTCGCTCCACTGTCGGAAGACGAAATCCGCGAGTACGTGGATTCCGGGGAACCCATGGACAAAGCCGGCGCTTACGCCATCCAGGGCCTGGCCTCGCGCTTCGTGGAGGGCATCGAGGGCTGCTATTTCAACGTGGTCGGCCTGCCCATCCCCACCCTGTACCGCATGCTCGAGCAGTTGGGTTCTCCCGCCAATTCGGTTCCGCAATCGCCGCTAGCGGCGATAAACCTCCCGCCGATGGCCGATTGTGGCGAACAAGGCGGTTTCCGAATCAACCAGCGCAAACAGCACCTGGTAACGCCGCGTGACACGGAATGAGAAGGTGAACGGATGATCGACCAGTTTCTTGACGTGAAGGCGGGGATCGCGCCAGTTCGTCCTGAACCTGGCCTCCTGCTTGCGAAAGTCGTCCTGGATCTCGGCCGGCAGTTTACGGAACTGTCTTTCGAACTCGGTTGCCTAAACGACGGTCATCGAAGCTTTGCAGTGACGCGCCCCGCGTGCCAGTCACGGAGCGCCCGCGTGAGCGAATTCTTGAGGGCTTTCGGGTTCTCATAGTCAGCCAGCGATTCTTCGGGAATCTCCGAGGAAACCTCTTCGAGCACCCGGCGGGAGAATTCAGTCAGAGAAAGCCCGTAGCGAAGCGCCAGGCGGGTCAGCCGTTCCTCCTCGCGTTTACTGAGCGTGATAGTTACAGAACCCATAGCCATAGTATAGGCCACGTGTGTAAGAGAGGCCTGCCGAAGAATTCAGTGCCTTTTTCGTCCGGCAATCAGCGACAACGAAGCGAGTGAGACCGCGGATGGGCCGCACGCTGGAGCTGAATCCGGGCGAGACCGAGCGCATGGAAACCACGCTGGAGCAGGCGATCCTGGGAAAGATGGATGCCGAAGTTCTGCTGGAGAAGCGGCCGGCCAGGCGCCCCAACGGCGTCGGCCGCCTGCAGCCCTCGGTGACCTTCGACACCGCCGCGTCACTCACCTTCACGCTGGTCGAAATCGTTGCCGAGGATCGCCCGGGCCTGCTGCACGACCTGGCGCGCGCCGTCTCGCTGGCCGGCTGCAACATCGAGGTGGTGCTGGTGGACACCAGGGGGCACAAGGCACGATGCTGGCTCGCCGGGCCGAAGCCGACCTGGGTGTTGTGCGTGTCGCTGAAGGCGGGCCAACGCTGCCACCGCAGGCCCAGGTTCAACGTCAGACGCGGCCTTAACTGGAAACTGTCCTCCGATTAGCGGACCATGTTCGTCCGGCGGTATGCTAGAGTCGGTTTGCCCGTCTGTAATCGTCTACATCGTCGCTTGCCGGTTTGCTCAGCGGAACGATGTAGCTGGATGGGCCCCCCGCAGGAGGCAATCGAACATGCGAAGGCGCGCGTTTTTTGGAGCCGTTTTTTCTGGACTCGCTGCCGGAGCGAGCGCCAAACCTCTCCTGCCAAAAGCCGGCGGCATTCCGACCCGCACGCTGGGCAGGACCGGGCAGAAGCTGACCATCATCGGCATGGGCGGAGCCCGCTTCCACCTCGTTCCGTTCGAGGAAGGCGCCGCGGTCGTCCGCCGCGCTTACGATCTGGGGATTAACTACTTCGACATGGCCAGGAGCTATTGGAGCGGCCGGGCCGAAGAGGTCTACGGCGCCGCTATTCCTCCGTTTCGCAAGAACATCTTCCTGACCACCAAGTCTGGCCAGAGGACCCGTAAGGCAGCCGAGGCGGACCTCGAGACGTCACTCCGGCTGATGAAGACCGATTACGTGGATCTGTGGCAAATGCACGGTGTGAACAAGCCGGAGGATGTCCAGAAGATTTTCGCGCCGGGCGGGGCCATGGAAGCGTTCGAGGCGGCGAAGAAGGCGGGCAAGTGCCGTTTCATCGGATATACCAACTGTCGCGACCCGAGACTGCATGTCGAAATGCTGCGGCACGCGGACAGGTTCGACACTGTGCTGATGCCGCTGCACGTGGCTGATACGTGCTTTTCCGAGTCCCCAGACATGAGCTTCGAGAAGACCGCGGCGCCGGTCGCAGTGGCACGCGGAATCGGCATCTTGGGAATCAAGGTCTTCGGGAACGCTTTCCTGCTGCGCACCTTCAGCGTGGGCGATTGCCTGCGGTACACGCTCAGCCTTCCGGTAACGGCAGTAGCGCTGGGTTTTAACACCGCCGGTCAACTGGAAGACGATGTGCGGATTGCGCAGAGCTTTGAGCCGCTGACGGATAAACAAATGAACGCGCTCCGCGTGCGTGCCGGCAGCGGAGCGTTCGACACCATCCGCGGCCCGGCCCTGGAGTACTGGAAAACGCGCTAGCGCCGTGACCGCTTGCTTTGGTTCCAAGACCTATGATTACCTTACCAAGCTGTTTTCGCTTCCAGGACTGCTCGCCCGGTTGCGGGCCGCCTCCCGCTCGGCGATTAGTGCTCGCCGCCTGACTTACTCAGAGGCCGGCGCCTTTCAGTCGCCGGCGGCAAGAACCCATGAGGTGCGAGAGCACCAGTGGGGGATGCGGCGCCTCCGCGGCTGTCCCTTTTGAGACCGATCCGCAGGACGCCGCTGACCGACCGCACCCGATCGCCTCTGCGGTGGACGCTGCGCGAAGCTTCCCGGCTCTCACTTGGCCGGCTTTTCGATTTTCACCAGCACGAATTCAGCATCCTTGACCAGGCCCACACCCGGCGCATAC
The DNA here is from genome assembly GCA_026394175.1 of Acidobacteriota bacterium. GTDB lineage: Bacteria > Acidobacteriota > Terriglobia > JAJPHL01 > JAPKYU01 > JAPKYU01. The sequence goes on from JAPKYU010000262.1 coordinate 10,769, forward strand.
CACTTGTGGTCGGCCGGGCCTTTTTCCAGCAGGCTGGTTTCCTTGAAATGCACGCATTTCTCGAAGACGCCGGCGGGCGTGGTCACCTTCTCGCTGGTGGACAGCAACTCGGCCCGGTCCATCGCCACTCCGGGCGCCTGTTCCTGGTAAAACTTCAGGCCCGCCTTGATTTGCCCCGGCATCATCAGCCCGAACTTGGCGCCCTTCACGCCGGAAAGCCACGCTCCCTTGTGGTTCACCACCTTTCCGCCGCTGTAGCTGTCCACGTCCTCGCCGAAGTAGTAGACATCGCCGGTGGTGCGGTCGATGGCGTAGTAGTCGCGCGTCAGCTCGGCCAGTTGGCCATTCTTGGTCTCACGGTCCTCGACCACGCGCGTTTCCACGCCGTCCACCATTTTCGTTTCCGGCAACACTGTGGTCGTCACCGTATCCTTGCCGTGTTGGTAGTGCAGCTTGTGGCCCGGTTGCAGAATAAAGTAGGGGTTGGTCCCGGTGGGTCCCAGGTTCTTCTTATCCACGGGAAAGGAGCTCTTCCATTCCCCTGTCTGCTGAACGCCCGGTTCCTGGCCGCCGGCGCTTGGGGCCGGCAACAGAGCCAGCGCCAGCAAACATCCAAGCAACAACGACACACACTTCATAGCAAAGTCCTCCGCAAGCCTTGTATTCGCGTTTCAGTCTATAACTTCCCGTCTGAAAGAACGCTGAAGATCGGCGGCCGCCCTTCGCGGGCGCCGGGTCGTCAGGCCTGTTGCGGCGACTGCCGTTTCAGGTCCAATTCGACGGCGCTTACTGAACCGGCCGGAAAGCGCCACTTGGGGACAGCACCCGAAGGGAGCGCCGCTTCTCTGGGGCGGAAAACGTCGGGCCGCTCGGCGCCGACGTATTCCCGCAAGTCTTGGGGCGCGATCTCGCGTACCCGGCCGCCGATGATGGTCATGCCCTCGACCGCCAAGGCGGCCTCGATGGAGCGCCGGTATTCGAGGTTAGCGACGTGCAGGAACACTTTGTCCGCTGTGCGGCTTGCCGCGATGTCCAATTGCGCCGGGGCGGATTTCACGGCCACACCCTGGTCGCCGTTTGACTTTTTGAACAGGCGCATGATGAAGCCAACCGGCATCAGAAAGCTGGCGCCACGGGGCACCGCCAGCATCACCGCGTTCACCGTCCACCGGGTCCCCTCGAAATCCGCGGCCGTCGCGATCTTCACGCGGGCGCCGTGCCGCTGGTAGATGTTCAACGAGCGCGCATGGTAGACCGCCGAAAGCCACTCGGACAGAATCGGGTTGGCATTGTGGGGGGTCAGGCTCAAGTGTCCCTCGGTGATGGCGATGCCGTGCGAGGCGCCCTGCGCGGCCATGATTCCTTCCACTTCGCCGAGACGCGTCTCGATCTGGTTCGACAGCTCGATCAACTCCGCCCACGCCCGTTCCGGTTCCTTCTCGTACGCCCGGCCCTTCAACACCGTATCCGGCCGCTTGGGGCTCTGGCCCATCATATGAATGGCGACGTAGTCCAGGTGTTCGCCGGCGCGCTTCAGCAGTTCGCCGGCCCACGGCCCCTCGCGGCCCCTGTCTCCCCAGCCGATCAGGCCAATGGACGGGTCGCGCTGTTTCATCGCCTTGGCAAACTCAATAGTGTGCGCGATGGATTCATCCCTGGCAAAAGTCTGCGTTCCGTAAGAAGTCTCGTTGCCGATCTGCCACAGCTTGATGTTGTACGGCTGCGGCACGCCGTGGCGCTTGCGCGCTGGATTATCCGGGTCGTTGGCGTAGGAAACCCAGTCCGCCGCCTCGCGGGCATCCCCGGTCCGATCGCCTTCCCTGGTGCGGCCGTATGCCTTGACGCCGTCGCCCAGGAAGTTGACACAGTAGAGCGGTTCGGCGCCTACGCGGCGACACAAGTCCACAAATTCGTGCGTGCCGGCGCGGTTGGTTTCCTTGCCGCCCCAGACGTAGTTCCGCACCCACGGTCGACTGCCGGCAGGCCCCACGCCTTCTCTCCACTTGTAATAACGGCAGAAGAGACCGCCGAAGCGTATGGCGCCGGGAGCAAGGTCTTTGACGGTCTGGACGAAATCCTCACGCCAGTCGTCGGTATCGTAGTTCCAGGCAGCTTCCACCGAAGCGTCGGTCGTGCCCAGCGGCTCCATGAACTGCATGTACAAATACGGGGAGATGTCAAACAGCGGTGCGGGGTCGATCAGAATGGTGTTGGGATCGGCTGCCGCCGGGCGGGATTGCGCCAGTTGCGCCAGCGCGGCTGCCGCCCCTGATTCGCGGAGAAACGCTCGTCTGTTCTTCGTCATTGGGATCCTCGAAGGATCGCCGCACTCCAAAGGGCCGCGCGGGGGCTTCCGCCTGCGTCCGTGGCTGAGCTTCCCGCTCAGGCGACGGTGCGCTTGAGCTGGCCGCAGGCCGCGAAGATGTCGCGGCCGCGCGGCTTGCGGATGAAAGCCGAGATCCGGGAATCGGCCAGGACCTGCTGAAAGGCCAGGACGCGCTCCTCCGGCGGCGTGCGGTAGGGCAATTCCGGACCCGGATTCCACCCCATCAGGTTGACCTTGGCGCGCAGCCCGCCAACCAGCTTCACCAGGCGGCGGGCGTCGGCCGGCGTGTCGTTGATCCCGTCCAGCAGCACGTACTCGAACGTGAGCCGCTCGCCCGGGCGCAGCGGAAACACCCGGCAGGCCTCCATGAGGCTGGCAATGGGCCATTTCTTGTTGAGGGGCATCAGCCGGGTGCGGACTTCGTCGGTGGTGGCGTTCAGGGAAACGGCCAGTTTGGGCCGCACCGGCTCCTTCCCCAGCGCCTCGATCTTGGGAACGATGCCCGCGGTGGAGAGAGTCATGCGGCGCGTGGTGACGCCCAGGCGCTGGCAGGCGGCCAGCAACCGCACGGCCTTCAGCGTGGCATCGTAGTTCAACAACGGTTCGCCCATGCCCATGAAAACCAGGTTGTAATGCGGGGTGCCGGACGAGTGCGGAATGCGGAGTGCGGAATGCGGAGTGCCACTGTGGATTTCGCACTCCGCATTCGGAGCACTCCGCATTCCGCATTCCGCAACCACCAGTGCCTGGCCGACGATCTCCCCCGCGGTCAGGTTCCTCTTCAAGCCCAGCAGCGCAGTCAGGCAGAAGGCGCAATTCACGGGGCATCCGGCCTGGGTGGAAATGCAGATGGTGTCCCTGGCCCCTTCCGGCATCAGGACGGTTTCGATGGTTTCGCCGTCGTCCAGGCGAAGCAGGTATCGGCGCGTGCCATCCCCGGAGAGAAATTCCTGCTCGACAAGGGGCCAGGTGATGCGCGTTTCGGCGGCCAGGCGGGTGCGCAGCGCACGGGGGAAGGTGGAGATCGCTTCCGGGTCGCGCAGTCGCTGGTTGTAGATAGCGGAGAACAACTGGTCGGCGCGGTAGGGGGGCTCACCCCAAGCGGCCAGAAGCGCCACTAACTCGGTTTTCTCCAATCCCAGCAACTCGGCAGGAACCATTTACCCTCATTCTACCATCTACTTAGTGGGCCTGCCTTGACCTGCCCTGTGACGCGGAGCGAGGCCCGCCCGCCGCGGGCGTGTGGCCCCCGTTCTCACAGCGGCGAACGCGCCGGCCAGGCAGGCCCTTTTCGATTGCGGATTGCAGATTACGGATTGCGGATTTCCTTCCTCCATATCTAGGATCACACAGGCCTGCGATTCAGACAGTAAAGAACCGGGCCAGCCGGCCCGAGTCGCGGTGGCTCCGGCA
>JAPKYU010000714.1 GCA_026394175.1 Acidobacteriota bacterium
ATCGACCAGGAAGTTACGCTCGAGCAAGCGCCGGCAGACCGTCTCGGCGCCAGGGAAGTCCAGGCTCACGGTGCCGCCGCGCTCGCCGGCCTCCAGAGGCGAGTTGATGCGCCAGCCGCGCTCGCGCCCCAGTTCCACCAGCAGGCTCGTCTGGCGAACCGATTTGGCCCGGATGTTCGCCACCCCCACCTTGTTGATAATCTCCAGGCCCGGGCGGGCGGCGTAAAGCGCCGGTACCTGTGGCGTGCCCGTCAGGAACCGCCAGGCATCTTCGCGCAGATCCATTTCGCCTTCGAAGGCAAAGGGACGGCGGTGCGCCTGCCACCCGGCAAGCCGGGGTTTCAGGTGGGCACGCAGATCCGGCCGGACGTAAAGAAAAGCGGCGCCGGGGCCGCCACAAAGCCACTTGAGCACGCCGCCCACCGCGAAGTCCACCGCCAGGCCGTGAACGTCCAGGGGCAGAACGCCGGCGGAATGGTAGGTATCGAGCACTACATACGCGCCCATGCGGTGCGCCCCGGCGGTGACGGCGGCCACGTCCTGAATGCAGGCGCTGCGGTAGAGTACGTGGGAAAAAGGCACCAGCAACGTCCGCTCGTCGATGGCCTCGATCATCCGCTCGGTAGGGACGCGAATTCCGTCGTCACTGGGCACAACGACCAGTTCCGCTCCACTGTCCCGCAGCGCCTGATACAGGTAGCGGACCGACGGGAATTCCAGCTCGTTCAGAACGATGCGGTTTCGGGGCGGCCGGAAATCGAAGCAGGAAAGCACCATGGCGCTGGCTAAGGTGACGTTTTGGTGCATCGACACTTCGCCGGGCGAGGCGCCGATCAGCGGCGCTACCATGTCGCCCACCGCGATCGGCATTTCCCACCAGCCGTCCTCCAAGTGTGGAGTGCGGAGTTCGGAGTGCGGAGTGCGCCGGTCATTCCCCGGTCCGCATTCCGCAGCCGGCACTCGGCTGCTTTCCCAGGCGCGCACCCCCCGGGTGGCCCAGGCATCGGCGTAAGCCGCCAGCGCGCCCGGCACCGCCCGCGGCATGGCGCCCAGCGAGTTGCTGATCAGGTACGTGGCATGTTGCAGGATCGGGAACTCGTCCCGCCAAAGCAGTAAGGGATCGCTCATACTCGACGATGCATTGAACCACAAAGCCGCCAGGGACACAAAGGACACAGATTCGTGTCCCTTTGGGGTCTTTGTGGTTTATCACAGCAGGGCGAGGAGTTCGGCGGGGGAGGCGCTGCCGGTGCCACGCTTGGTGATGGTGACGGCGGCGACCAGGTGGCCGAGCTCGGCGGCCGCGAAGTAGTCGGGTGCGCCGTCGAGCCGGCGCGTGGCCGCCAGCGCCAGCGCCAGCCCGGCCTCGAATGCGTCGCCGGCCCCGCAGATATCGACCGGGTTGTCGTTGCGGCGGGCGGGGACCAGGCGCGGCTCATCACCTTCAAACAGCAGCGCGCCTTCCGGCCCCCGGGTGACGTAGAGAGGCAGCTTGCCGCCGAGGTGTCGGCGGAGAATGGCGCCTGCTTCCTCGACCGAGAGCCGCTGGCGGCCCGTCACCCGAGACGCGGCTTCCACCGCTTCATCCTCGTTGGGCTTTACGATCAGGCCGCGGAAGCGCTCCACTTGGGCGCGGGAGTCGGCGATGAAAATTTTCTCGGGGAAGTGCGCGGCGGCGGAAATCAGCGCTTCCCGCACCGCGCCGGTGACGGCCGCGCCGGCGGCGATTTCCGACTGGTCGGCCACGACCACCACGTCGGCGTCGGGAGCCGCGGTCTCCAGCGCCTCCAGCATGGCCAGCTCGGCGGCGCGGCCCGGCGGGCCGGTGTTCACAAAGTCCAGCCTCGGCAGGTCTTCCTCGCCCGTCGCGCGGTTGAGCAGCTTGGTATAGGTGAAGGTCTGCCGGGCGGGATCGCGGATCAGGTGGCGGGTTTCCACGCCGCGGCAGCGCAGCGCCCGCTCCAGCTCCCAGCCGTTGGCGTCGTCGCCGGCCACGGCGATGATATCGACGCGGCCCGCGCCCAGCGCCACCAGGTTGTTGGTGACGGTGCCGCCCGCGCCCGGCGTCACTTCGTAGGAAACCACGGCGGTCCGCGGAATTCCGGTTTCGCGCGAGGGCACGGCCAGGCCCGGGTCGTACACGCACCAGCGGTCCAGGCAGAAATCGCCGATGACCAGCGCCCGAACCCGCGGGAACTCATCCAGAATCTGCTTCAGACGCTCAGATCGCATGGTTGCTTCCAGCCGGTCTCTTACTGTAATGTATTCCCGTTCACGCGGTCTATGGGTGGGTTTGCAACCGGGTGCAAGAGCGGCGCCTGCTGGGTATCGGGGCGGGGCTTTTCCCGGGCGGTTGGCTGGTTGGCAGCCTTCGCTCCTGTTTGAGATCGTGTCCTGCGGTCGGACCAGGAAGCACGAGCGACCCTTTCTCGTGAACTGGACACTTAACGCAATCCCGGAGGTATCTGCAATGACACGGCAGCTTTTGCTTGGTTTGTTTCTCGGCGTGTTCCTCTTTGCCGGTCTGGTTGAGGCTCAGGAGTCACGCGGGACGATTTCCGGCAACATCACCGATCCGCAGGGGGCGGCGGTGGTGGGAGCCGAGGTTTTGGTAACGAACGTCGGCACCAACGCCATCAAGCGGAGCAGCTCGAACGAGCGGGGCTACTACGAGGTTCCGTTGCTGGAACCGGGCGACTACTCGGTGACCGCGGAGGCCACCGGGTTCCGGAAATTCGTGCGCTCCGGCATCGTTCTGAATGTCAACAGCCGGGCCACGGTCGATATCCAATTGCAGTTGGGCAGCCTGGCTGAGACCGTGAACGTGGTTGGGGAGGCGCCGCTGCTGGAGACCAGCACGGCCTCGGCCGGGCGCGTGGTCGATCACCGGCAGGTGATGGAGCTGCCCTACTCGGACATGAACCCCTACGTACTGCAGGGCATGGCGCCGGGCATGCAATGGACCGGCGCGCCGGACGCCAACCGCACGCTTTGGTCCGGCGGCGGAACGTCGGCGTTCAGCACAGCCGGTGGAGTGGGAATGAACGAGTACTCGATCGACGGCGCGCCCAACACCGGCTCGAACAAACGCGTGGCCTTCATCCCGCCGACCGACGCGGTCGGAGAGTTTCGCCTGGAGACGGCCAACTTCGACGCTTCGTTCGGGCATACCTCGGGCGCGACGGTGAACCTCAGCATCAAGTCGGGCACCAACACGTTGCACGGCACCGTCTACGACCAGCATTGGCAGCAGCGCTGGAACGCCACACAGCATTTCGCGCGCCTGGCGTGGGAAGACTCGGTCCGGAAGGGCGCGGTCAGCCCGGATTCACAGAAGCAACAGAGCGGGCGCTCCAACAGCCCCGGCGCCACCGTCGGCGGCCCCATCCGCATCCCGAAGCTTTTCGACGGGCGCGACAAGCTGTTCTTCCTCTTTAACTACGGCGGCATTTACGCCAACAGCACCGACCAGCCCGACCGCCTGCCCAAGAGCGTCCCCAAAGAGGCCTGGCGCAAGGGCGACTTTTCCGATCTGCTGGCCATCGATAGGACCCTGTACCAGATCTACGATCCGCGCACGGCGCGCCTGTCGGGGACTCGCGTAATCCGCGATCCCTTTCCGGACAACAAGGGCATTCCGATCCTCAGCCCGATCTATTCCTTTTACGAGAAGATCTATCCGCTGCCGAACAACGTGGCGGGACTGGTGACGCGGGAGGGCGCGAACAACTACTTCGCGGCCAACATGCCGAAAATCGACCGGCACCACTCGCTGCTGAACCGCATCGACTGGGAAGCGTCGGCGAAGCACAAGGTTTCCGGGCGCTGGTACTGGAACCAGCGGAAGGCCAACACCCAGGACTGGACGTATTCGACGGTGCCCGGGCTGCACTCCGACGGCACCACCCGCTTCAACAAAGCCGTGGGGCTGGACTGGGTGTGGACGATGAACAACACGAATGTGTTCAACCTCACCGCCGCCTACAACCGCTTTATCGAGTATTCCGGGCGGCCGGGTCCGGCGCAGTTCAAACCTTCCGATGTTGGCCTGCCGGCCTACCTGGATCAGCGTGCCGGCGCGAATGCGATCCTGCCTTATATCGACTTCTCGAATATGCAGGACATCAGCTACCCGATCGCGGCCGTAACCAGGGCCTCCAACGGCACGCTCAAGGGCCAACTGCTGCGCATGCAGGGCAACCACAGCCTGAAGTTTGGCTTCGACACGCGGAAGAACTACCGCGCCGTGAACAACCCCGGCTATTCCTCGGGCCGGTTCATCTTCAGCAACGCTTACACACGGGCGGCCAACGACACCACTACGGCTTCCAACACGGGCCTGGAGTGGGCGGCGTTCATGATGGGCTATCCCAGCACCATTACCATCGACACCAACGATTCCTCCTACCTGGTCAATCCGTTTACCTCGTTCTACGTGCAGGACGACCTGCGGCTGACCAGCCGGCTGCGGCTCAACCTGGGGCTGCGGGTGGAGATCGAAGGCGGAGCTACCGAGCGGTACAACCGCGGCCTGGCCGGCGGTTTTTATTATGCCGACAAGCTGCCGATCAGCGATCCGGTGGAGGCCGCCTACGCCACAAGCCCCATCGCGCAACTGCCGGCCGCCAATTTCAAGATTCGCGGCGGTACCCGCTACCTGGGCCAGAACGGCCCCGGCACCGTCAGTTCGGGAACCAAGAACATTCTTCCCCGGCTGGGCGTGGTCTATCAGGTGACCCGGAAAACCGTGGTGAGGGCCGGCTACGGCTGGTTCTTCGATAGCAATAACGTCACCAACTTCGAGATCAATCAATCGGGCTACAGCCAGGCCACCTCGCCGCAGATCAGCCCCGACAACGGCCTCACCTTCACTACGAATATAAAAGACCCCTTTCCGGTCCGAGCCGACGGCACCCGCTTCACTGAACCGCTGAAGAATGCCCTGGGACCGATGGCCCTGGTGGGACAAAGCGTGAGCTTCATCGACAAGAACTGGAAGGCGGCGTTCCAGCAGCGCTGGCGCGTGTCCATCCAGCGCGAGCTGAGCCGCAACGTGGTTTTTGAGGTTGGCTATACGGGCTCGTACAGCAAGACGAATATCACGCGCCGCATGGATCCGCTGCCGCAGCAGTTCTGGGCCACCGGCGCGGCGCGCGTTAGCAGTGTCGACACGGCCATGAACGCGACCGCGCCGAACCCGCTGCGGATTACAAACCTGTCCGCGCTGCGCACTTCCGACGCCGTCCTCTACAACTTCCTGAGCAACCAGAGCCGGTTTACCGGCACCACCCTGCAAGTTAAGCAGTTGCTGCGCGCCTTCCCGCAG
>JAPKYU010000110.1 GCA_026394175.1 Acidobacteriota bacterium
CATGAGCTGCTCCAGCGTAAAGCCCACTTCCATGCGGTAGATCTTGGCGGAATTCAGCAACCGCTGGGTGTGCTCTTTCAGGCGGAAGATGGCCGGCCCCCCGGGTGTGTCATAGCAGCGGATCCCCTCGAAAACCGAGGAGCCGTAACTGACCACGTGCGACAGCACGTGAATGCGCGCGTCGTCCCACGCTATGAATTTGCCGTTGTGCCAGATTCTCGAGGTTTTCTGTACTGCCATCGCAGCGTATCTCCTGATTTCTGAAACGCATAGGGGCCGGGAAAAGGCCCGGAACAGTATATCACTGTAGGCTGTGGGCTGTGGGCTGTGGGCTGTAGGCGGTGGGCTGACAGCCGTCAGCCGAAACTACCGAAACGCGTGCCGGTTGCGATGCATCTCTTTATGAGATGTTGCTGTACAGTACTGTGCGAGGCCGTATGGGAACGTTGCAGAAGCATTTTCTGGCGGTAGCTTGCCTTTTGACGCTGTTTGCCCTGCAGGCGGCTGCGGCGGATCGCCCGCAAATCAAGCCCGGATTCAACCTCTTTTCCAGGCAGCAGGACGTCGATCTGGGCCGACAGGCGGCCGCCCAAACCGACCGGCAATTGCCCATAGTCCGTGACGCCTTCCTGGAAAATTACATCAACCGGCTCGGGCGGCGGCTGGCCAGCTATTCGCAGGCGCCCGACTTCCCATACACCTTCAAGATCGTGCGCGACAAGAACATCAACGCCTTCGCGCTGCCCGGCGGTCCGGTTTACGTGAACACCGGCACCATCGCGGCCGCTGATAACGAAGCGGAGCTGGCCGGCGTGCTGGCGCACGAGATTTCCCACGTGGCGCTTCGCCACGCTACCAACAACGCCTCCAAGGCCATGCTGGCGCAATTCCCGCTGGCCATCCTGGGCGGCATGACGCGCTCGGGTTCCGCGCTCAGCCAACTGGCGCGAATGGGGCTTGGCTTTGGGGCCAACTCCGTGCTGTTGAAATACTCGCGCGATGCCGAGCGGCAGGCCGACCTCCAGGGCGCGCGCATCATGTACGACGCCGGCTACAACCCGGACTTGATGGCCGTTTTCTTCCAGAAGCTGGAAGCGAAAGACCGCGGCGGGTCTATCCAGTTCCTTTCCGATCACCCCAACCCCGGCAACCGGGTGCAGGCGGTGCGGCAGGAAGAGGCTAGGCTGGGGCCGCCTAAGCCGTGGGTGAACGACACCGCGGACTTCCAGCAGGCCAAGGAGCTCGTGAGCAGCATCAATCAGCAGAGCGGCCCGAACCGCCAGTCCGATTCCAGCCGTCCGGCCCCCCGCTGAATACAGTTCACCACAAAGTCCAAAGGACACAAAGTCCACGAAGGGCTTTCTTTGTGGACTTCGTCCCCTTTGTGTCTTTGTGGTTAAAGGTCGTAAACTACCAGCATGATTGCGCGTTACACGCGGCCGGAGATGGGCCGCATCTGGAGCGAGGAAAACCGGTATCGTTGCTGGCTCGAGGTGGAGAAAGCGGTGGCGGCCGTGGAGGCGGAAGCGGGAATCATTCCCGCCGATGCCGCCCGGGCCATCTGCGAGAAGGCCCGCTTTGACGCCGGGCGCATCGCGGCCATCGAGCGCGAGGTGAAGCACGACGTTATCGCCTTCACCACCGCGGTGGCCGAATCGCTGGGGCCGGAGTCGCGCTACCTCCATTACGGCCTTACCTCCAGCGACGTGCTGGATACGGCGCAGGCCTTACAGGTGCGGGAGGCCTCTGCCCTGCTCCGCCAAGGGCTTCAATGCCTGGGCGAGGTGCTGAAGCGGCGGGCCAACGAGTTCCGCCACACCCCGATGATGGGCCGCACCCACGGCGTGCACGCCGAGCCCACCACCTTCGGGCTGAAGCTGGCCATCTGGTACACGGAAAACCGCAGAAACATCGAGCGGCTGGACGCCGCCGCCGGGCAGATGCGCGTGGGCAAGCTCTCCGGCGCGGTCGGCACCTTCGCCCACCTGCCGCCGGAGATCGAAGAGCGGGTATGCGCGCGCCTGGGCTTGAAGGCGGCCGAAGTCTCCAGCCAGATTGTGCAGCGCGACCGCCACGCCTGGTACCTGGCCACGCTGGCGGTGATCGCCGCCTCGCTGGAGAAGATCGCGCTGGAAATCCGCGGCCTGCAGCGCACCGAGGTCCGCGAAGCCGAGGAGTACTTCAGCAAGGGGCAGAAGGGTTCCTCGTCCATGCCGCACAAGCGCAACCCCATCACCTGCGAGCAGATTTGCGGCCTGGCGCGCGTGGTGCGCGCCAACGCCCAGGCGGCCTTCGAGAACGTGGCCCTGTGGCACGAGCGCGACATCTCGCATTCCTCGGCGGAGCGGGTGATTCTGCCCGACTCCGCCATCCTGCTCGACTACCTGCTGGACCGCGCCACCACGCTGATCGACAGGCTGCTGGTTTACCCTGAGCGCATGCGCCGGAACCTCGACCTGACCGGCGGCCTGGTTTTCTCCGGCCAACTGCTGCTGGACCTGGCCGCCAAGGGCGTGCTGCGCGAGGAGGCCTACCGCTGGGTGCAGCGCAATGCCATGCAGGCCTGGGAGAGCGGGGAGAATTTCCGCGCGCTGGTCGCGGCCGATCCGGACATTTCCCGCACCCTGACGCCGGCCGAGATCGACAAGACCTTCGACCACACCCGCTATCTGCAGAACGTGGACGCCATTTTCGCCCGCGTGTTCAACGAATAGAATTCCCGCCGAGTGGATCTCAACGCAGAGAGGCTCTCGGCGTTTTCTCTGCGTCCTCCCCGGCACGCCGGGGCAGGCTCGCGTCTCTGCGTTGAACCCTCGGTTGGGCCGTTTTTTCAGCGCAGCAGGTCTTCGAGCTGGATGCCGCGATCGGTTTTCTCGTCGCGGTACTTGACGATGACGGGAGTGTAAAGCGAGATGCGCCACTCGCGCCCCTGGCCGGAGTTGACCGGGCGGGAGCCGGGAACCACCACCGCCTCTTCGGGAATAACCAGCGGCCGGTCGCCCTCGCGCCGGTAAATCTCGCCGCGGACCAGGTCGTAAACCGGCGTGGAGCCGGTCAGAATGGTGCCGGCGCCAAGCACAGCGCGCCGCTTCACCACCGCGCCTTCGTAGATGCCGCAGTTGCCGCCCACCAGCACGTCGTCCTCAATAATGACCGGCAGGGCGCCGATGGGCTCGAGCACGCCGCCGACCTGGGCCGCCGCGCTCAAGTGGACGCGCTTGCCGATCTGCGCGCAGGAGCCTACCAGCGCGTGCGAATCGATCATCGTGCCTTCGTCCACGTACGAGCCCACATTGATGTAGACCGGCGGCATGCAAGTGACGCCGCGGGCCACGTAGCAGCCGTCGCGGATCGACGATCCCCCAGGGACAATGCGCACCTCGCTTTCCAGCTCGAAGTGCTTCAGCGGGTAGGTGTGCCTGTCGAAGAATGGGAACACGCCCCCCGACATATCCTGCAGCGCGCCGCAGCGGAAGCC
>JAPKYU010000398.1 GCA_026394175.1 Acidobacteriota bacterium
TCGTGAACCAGGTGTGGTTCAGGACGTTGAATGCATCGAGACGAAGTTGTGCGTAGCGCCGGCGGTTCTCGAACGGATAGATGTTCTTGGCCATAGATGCGTTGAGCCCGGGCTGCCAGGGGGTACGCATCCAATCGACACTGCGCGGGGCGTTGCCCGTTTTTCCGTATGCCGGGCGGGCGAATGCCTCGGGATTGAAGTACGGAATGTTGCTCGCCCCTTCCCGACTCCATCTCGGGTTGATGGCGGGCACTCCCAGGACCAGGTCGGGCCGGACCACGTTGTTGCCGCTGAGCGCCGGAATTCCGTTGGTGTCCCCAAGTGTCGGCGGGAACGGCCGGCCGCTATACAGGCTGCCCACGGCGTTGAGGCTCCAGCCTCCCACAAGGTGGTTCAGAAGACCTCTCCGCTTCAGGAACGCCTTCCCCACGCCGAACGGGAGTTCCGAGTTCATCGTCAAGTTGAAGCGATGGCGCGAATCGAAAAGCGATACCGACCGGTTCAGCTTCAGATTGCCGCGCGCCTGAATCTTGGTGAAACCCCAGTTGAACTGGTTCTGCCCGTCGTTGGCGGAGTCGCCACCGGTGTCGATGGATTTTGAGTACGTGTAATTCAGGCGCGCACCGAACCCGCGGGCAAAGCGCCGCTCGATCGACGCCGTGCCGGCATGATAGATCGAGAGGTCATCCGTGACCCCGAGCACCTGAACGTCGCCGACCGTCGGCCACGGGCGCATCAGATCCTGCAGCGTGACCGTTTTTAGGCTGCCATTGGCGTTCACCCGGCCGTACGGATCGGGAACGGATTGCGTCGGGTCGATCCCCTGGTCCAGCGCCGCCGCAAACTTCGTCGCATCGGGAGCGTTGATGTTGTACTTGATGGATGGCAGGTGAGTTCCTTTTTGCCCCATGTAGCTGAGGGATGCCACCATACCCCCCTTCAACTCGGCCTGCGTGGTCAGGTTCCAGGTCTGGATGTACGGCGCATTATTACGCTTGACGAAGGTGAAGTTGGTGATGCCGGACACGCGCGTGTCGGCCGGAACGCAGCCCTGGCAGAGTTTGCCGTCGGCGGGAACCTGGGTGATAGTGGGATCCGCGATCACGGCCGGAATGTTGCGCCCGATCGAGACCAGTTGGTTGGGCTTGGCGGTCTGCGTCACCGGGGCCGCGCCGGTGCCGGTCCACTGCGTGTAGTTCCATGCCGATGTGTTGCCCAACCCGAACGCCGGATACGGGGTGGCGCCATTGGCGGCGTTGGAATTGGTGTGACTGATCCCGTAGCCGCCGCGGATCACAAGTCCGCGTTTCTTACTCCAGCGGGTATGCGGCATCCAGGCAAATCCAATTCTCGGCTCGAAGTTCTTCTTGTGCGTTGGTTCCAGATAATCCGACCCCGTTCCCGCCCCCGTGAACAGATAATTGAACGCCGCCACGGTCCCGTTGTAAGCGCCGGCCGCCGTGGTGCTGTTCACGGTGAAAGGATGGTCGACATCCAGGCTGGCCTGCCGGTTGTATTTCTCGGCCCGCGGGCTGACATACTGCCAGCGCACGCCCAGGTTCAGGGTGACGTTGGACCGCACTTTCCAGTCGTCCTGGAAGTAGGCTGCCTGGGTCTTGTATCGATAGTAATAGGGAACGCTGCTGGCGCTGAGTGAGATGCCATTCGGCACGCCGAGGATGAAACTGGCGAACGGATACCCGCCGGCGCCGGTCGGAATGCTGGCATTCCCCGACGCGGTGGAATTGGCCGAATTGAAATTATACTGGCCGCCGCTGGAAAACAGCAGTCCCGTGGAAAGAGTATTCTGTTGCAGCCGCCGCATATCGAAGCCAACCTGAATGTTGTGCCGGCCGAAAACGAACGTTACGTCGTCGGCCGCCTGATATTGGTTTTCGAAATTCCTCTGCATATCCTGCAGCGGGCCCATCGTCAACATGTCCGCCACCATCTTCGGGTAGCCCCAGCCGGTGAAGTTGGGCAGTCCGAATGTGTCCTTGGTGTAGTTCACCTGCGAGAGGTCGCCGGGATTCCGCCGCGTGTAGTTGGAGTGCGTGACGCTGGCGCGGAATTCGTTCACGATGCGGGGCGTGACGGTATGGGTATCGCTGAGGTATGCCTGCCGGGTAATGGCCTGGTCCGACGGCGGCGCCTGCGCCAGGTAGTAATCGCGGACCAGATTGTACCGGTTCGACATATTCGGAATATTCGTATAGCGGCCGCTCAGATGATTCCTGGCCGAGACGTTGTGATCGATCTTCACGTTCCAGCGGTCATCGGTCGCGCTGACGCCCTGCACGCCAATGAAATTCCGCCCCTGGCTGTCGTACGGCATGTTGGGCATCGGGACGTAGGAGAGGAACTTCTGCGCCACGGGGTCGAGCATGTTGTTCGGAATCACGTGCCCCACCTGGTCGGGCGGGCAGTTGGCGCAGAAAAGCGGATACACCGTGGTGTTCGTGGCGCGGTTGAGCCATTTCAGACCGCTGCAAGCAGCGTCCACGCATTCGATTTGCTGGTACAACAGCGGGCGCGCCGCTCCCGGGCTGACCCAGGAATCACGAAAGTCGCCGTTGCGCTCCTGGGTGGTCGGCACGTGCGCCCACTGCGCCGTCTCGTCGCGCCGCCGTTTCGGTTCGTAACTCGCGAAGAAGAAGGTCTTCCCTTTGCCGTTGTAGACCTTCGGGATGCGCACTGGCCCGCCGATGGTCGCGCCCATCTCATTGCGCCGCATGCCGGAAGCGGTGGGCTGGTAGAAGGTCCGCGCGGTGAGCGCGGGATTGCGCGTGAACCAGAACGCGCTGCCGTGAAACTCCTGCCCGCCGCTCTTGCTGACCGTGCTGATGATGCCGCCGCCGGTCACTCCGTACTTGGCGGAGAAGCTGGACGAGATGACCTTGAACTCCTCAGTATTGTCGGGCGAGAACGTGACGGTCGCGCGGGAATAGGCGATGCTGGTCGCGTTCATGCCGTCCGACATGATGCCGAGCATTCCCGGCCGGCCGCCGTTAACGCTCAGCCCGGAACCCGGCGACGGAACGTTGTAGCCGATGCCCGCCTCGTCCGAACCCATTTCGCCCTGAACTCCGGCGACCGTCATCGCCAGTTCCAACGAGTTCCGCCCGTTCAGTGGCAGATCCGTCAGTTCCTTGCCCGTCACCGTGTCTCCAGTCATGGACGTCTCGGTTTCGAGCGCGGGCGGCCGGGCGGTCACCTCGATCGATACTTTCGAGTCCTGCGGCGCCAACATTAAATCGACGCGAACGGTCGCTGTCGTGTCCACCTTCGTTGCCGCCGAGATAGTCTTCTTGAAGCCGGCGATCTCCGCCGAAACGGTGTAGTTGGCGGGTGGCAGCGACGGCACCGAGTAGTAGCCCTCGGAGGTCGTGATGGTCGGCCGCTCGATGCCGGTCTCGACACTGGTCACTACGACCTTTGCGCCAGGCACGACAGCACCTGAGAGGTCGGTCACCTGTCCCATAATCGCGCCGGTGCTCTGCGCCGCTGCGGGCAGCGCTACCAGCAGTACCATGAGAACCACCCAGCCGGCTTCCCGGCCAGGACGCGGCTGCATACTGGATTTCATTTTGCTTCTTCTCCTGCTGATGTATAGCGTGACAGAAGTCCCTGCCACTGGCGCCGCCTTGGCGCGCAAGGTATATGCGACGCCGAATTCCGCACGAAACTTAGCAGAAGCAGAGGGATCGGTCAAGCGATGAGCAGCGGTTAAGTGGAGGGGCGGCACTACTGAATTCGTCCAGTTCCTCTGGATTTGCGCGCGAGACAAAAATCGCCCAATCAGGGCCGACCGGTATGATTCGGGCGCCGCTGCCTTCGTGCTTCCTCGGGCCAGCACCACTGGCGATTTCTCGAAGAGCCGGAGCATCTTCGACCCGCTCACCACCAGCGGCACGGGCGCCTCCATGACCCGCCAGCAATTCCCAGGCAACATTATTCCGAAGACCCGCTGGGATCCTCTTTTCCCCGCCTTGATGGCGCTCTAGCCAGCGTCCACGACGAGTGGGTATCCCAACAATTACCATTTCTCCGGCGCGGCCGCCTGGTCGCGCTGAAGTTCCTGCTTATTGAATCATGGCCGGGACTTTCGCAAGCCCCGCTGTCGTCGCTGCCTCCGCCGCCTCGCCGCCGTTTACCAACCGCATAATTGTCGCGATTCGTTCCTGGCGGGCGGCGGACCACTTGGCGTAGTGGCTGCGAGCGATATGCTCGCTGGTGTTCGGCCGGGCGGCCGCATCGGCCAACCGGGTTGACTTGCCAACAGGCTGGGCCTAACATCTCTCCCACAGGCATTAGGCGTGATCGGCAAGACCATCTCGCACTACCGCATCCTGGAGAAGCTGGGCGAGGGCGGCATGGGTGTGGTTTACAAGGCCGAAGATCTGAAGCTCGGCCGCCCAGCGGGCCTGAAGACCGCAAATGATTCATCTGCCCGTGCTGCGGCGATTTTGCATCACTCCCCATAAGTCGCCCAGTGTTTACCGACCGATTCGGCTGGCTCCTCAGCCGGAAATTGAGGGAAACCGCGCGCAGTAAGCACCGGCCAACTGCGAGCGGTGGCAGCCCGCTAAAGCGCGCAGGGACAGCAAGTTAGCCGCCGGACTGATTGCCCGCCGCGCCGGCACGTGGCTCACAGGCGAAAACCTGAAAAATCGCGTCCGAACTTTATTTGCTTTGTTTTCAACTGCGAGCGAGCCGGAAGGGCCGAAAAACTTGACAGCGTATGCTATGCTGAAATTATAGGAACAGAGTGATGATTCCAGAACTTTTTCGGCTCCCGCCAGTATATAACCATTAAAATAATGGCTACGGTAATGTAACCATAACAAAATAAACGAAGTAGAAATGGATTCAACCGTCTTATAATCCATTAAACCAGCCAGTTAAGCAGCCGAAAACAGGCGGCCCCGCCCCCTCCGCAGGCTGGGATCCCCAGGGGCTCCGGAGGCCAAGTTGCGGGTTTCTGATCTGCGTGAATCTGCGTTTATCTGCGGCCTATTTCCTACATTTTAGTACCGATATTTGGTTTTCTCCGCCCAAGGGCTTCTCGGATAGCGGCGATGGAGCAGGTCGAAGGCCGCCTTGGAGACGCGCGGCGTGTCCTTGTCGGTGCAGCCGTAGCGAGTGGCGCGCACGGCAAGATGCAGCGCTTCCGGGACCCGCGCATCGTCCGGGTGCGCCTTCGCCCATTCCAGGACCTGCGCCGCCAGGTAGTTTGGCCCCGTGCCGCACGTGGAAATGCGCTGCCATTCCTTCTCCGCTTCCTCTTTCTGCGCCGCTGTCAGGAAGCCGGGAGAATCGACCTTGCCGCCGGGATACAGAACCTTCAGGGGCCCGCCGGTCTGAAGCATTTCACTGAGCCCGGGCGGCAGCATCCGGAACTCGTCTTTGCCGGGGAGCCGCGGGGCGCACCACCAGTTGTCGCGGAAGTTGTCGAGGCGTGCGACCGGCGTCTCGCGCCCCACCCCCTGCACGACGTAGGGCCGCAGGCCCGGAACGCGGAGCATCAGAAGGGCCGCGGTGAAGCGGCGGGCGGCGGCGTCGGGCGCCTTAGCGTACGCCGCCAGCTCAGGCTTCAACTCCGGCACAAGCTGTTCGAGCGCCGGGATCAGCTCCTTCGCTGAGCCGTCCTGGCCCAGGATGACAGCCCTGACCCATGCCGCGATCGCTACCTGGCGGCGCAGCGGCGCGGGCAGAGCGCCGCTCTTCACGGAGGCGATCAGCGCCGGCAGGGGCAGCTTCTCGGTCAGCGCCTGCGCCGCGTCGGCGTCGAA
>JAPKYU010000611.1 GCA_026394175.1 Acidobacteriota bacterium
GCCACGTTCTTCGACCCGCTGCGCGAGGCCAGCCCGTGGAAACTCTCGAAATAGGTGCTGGCGCGGTCGGCCGGCATGTTGAACTTTTCGGCCAGCCGCCGGTCGTTGTGGCAGTTGCCACACAGGTCGCGCGAGACGTGCGTGGCGAAGGTGGCCGAGCCGGCATCCAGGTGCGTGCGAATGCCGTGTTCGCCGTGGCAGTCGGTGCAGACCGGGGCGTCGCTCATGCCCTTGGCCGCCGCCCGCCCGTGCACGCTCTGCCGGTACACTTCGGCAATCCGCGAGTGGCACGCGCCGCAGGTGGCCGGGACGCGGGCGCGGCTCACCTTCGAGCGCAGGTCCACGGCGGCAAACAGCGCGTGGCTGCCATGGCAGTCCGAGCAGGCCGGCGCCGCCGCCACGCCCCGCTGGATGGCCCGCCCATGCACGCTTTGCTGATAGGCCTCGATGGGCCGGGCAATCGGGATGTGGAACTTGGCCACCAGCTCGGGATTCGAGTGGCAGGCGCCGCAGGTGGCCGGTAGGTTGGCCTTGGACACCTTCGAGCCCGGGTCGCTCGCCGGCTTCAGCGCGTGGACGTTGCCGTGGCAGTCCTGGCAGGAGGCCGCCTCCGGGTGGCCGTTGGCGCGTGACCGTCCGTGCAGGCTGTCCCCGTACTCCTTCACCTCTTTCCCGTGGCAGGTGGCGCACTTCGGCTTGGCCGGCTTGGGCTGGTGCGGGAACTTCGCCACCTCGTGGCAGCCCGCGCACTCCAGCGGCGCATGCGCGCTGGCCGAAAACTGCGCCCCGTCAATCTTGTCCGAGTGGCACTCCAGGCAATTCAGCTTGGCGCTCTTCTCGGCCTTCTGGGCCCACCCCGCGGCCGGAAGAAGGGCAGCAAGAACCACGATGGTGACGAACTGCGGCACTCGCATCAGTGTGGTTCAATGCATATGGCACTCCATTCCGGTGCGTTCCTAAGGCTTTCAAATCGTTGAACTTCGCATCAGATGGAGAGCGGGAGGTGGGGTTTTCTGCGCAGCGACACCCTGTCCGTCCGTAGAATTCCGCACCACCGCGCGGTTAACCCCTTTCCCTTCAATTCGCTTCAAAGGCGTCTGTTATGCTAAAGTGACGCTCGGGGAGGGCAGTTCTTGTCTCTGGAGAGATTGCGGATTTCAGCCGCCGGAGTCGCTGGCACTCCGCACTCCGCATTCCGCATTCCGCGCTCCGCCCTGTTTACCCTGCTGCTGTTCCCCGCCCTTCTCGCCGCGCAAAGGGCGGAAGATTGCCTGGGCTGCCACAGCGACAAGTCACTGAAGGCCACGCGCCAGGGCAAGACGGTTTCCGCTTTCGTCGATCAGAAGCGCTATGCCGCCTCGATTCACGGCCAGCTTCCCTGCGTGGCCTGCCACGCGGACCTGGAGAAGGCCGAGTTCCCGCACAAGGAAGACACGGCGCGGGTGAACTGCGGCGCCTGCCACGCCGACCAGCAGAAGCAGCACAGCGAATCGCTGCACGGCAAGGCCGTGGCCCGTGGCGACCCGCTGGCGCCGCGCTGCGCCGATTGCCACGGCAGCCACGACATCGTGGCGGCACGCGACCCGCGCTCCGCCGTCTACCCGCAGCGCGTGCCCTTCGTGTGCGGCAAGTGCCACCAGGAAGGCGCGCCCGTGCAGCGCCAGCGCCAGATCCACGAATCCAACATCCTGGAGAACTATTCCGAAAGCATGCACGGCGAGGGCCTGCTGAAGAAGGGGCTGGTGGTGACGGCCACCTGCGCCTCCTGCCACACGGCCCACAACATCCGGCGGCACACCGACCCGGCCTCCTCGATCGCCCGGCGCAACATCTCCGCCACCTGCACCCAGTGCCACGTGCTCATCGAGGAGGTGCACCGCAAGGTGATCAAGGGCGAGCTGTGGGAGAAGGAAGCGCACGTGCTCCCGGCCTGCGTCGATTGCCACCAGCCGCACAAGGTGCGGCGCGTGTTCTACGACCAGGGCATGGCCGACCGCGACTGCCTGCGCTGCCACCAGAACGAGGGCCTGCGGGCCAGGGACGGCCGCCCGCTCTATGTCAACACCGCCGTCGTCTCGCAGTCGGCGCACGCCAAGAAGGCCTGCAGCCAGTGCCACGTGGGCGTCACCCCGTCCAAGCTGCGGCCCTGCGAGTCCATCACCCAGAAGGTGAATTGCGGCGCCTGCCACGCCGAGGTCGTGGTGCAATACCAGCAGAGCACGCACGGGCAACTGCTGGCGCGCGGCGACCGCAACGCCCCGGTCTGCATCGAGTGCCACGGCACGCACGCCACGGGCAGCAAGCGCGACCCGCGCTCCTCCACCTTCCCCACCAACGTGCCGGCCCTCTGCGCCCGCTGCCACCGCACCGGCCACAAGGCGGCGCTGCGCTACACCGGCGGCGAAAAGGAGATCGTCGAGCATTACGTCGAGAGCATCCACGGCAAGGGGCTGCTGAAGAGCGGGCTGACGGTGACCGCCATGTGCACCAACTGCCACACCGCGCACCGCGAGCTGCCGCACACCAACCCGGCTTCCACCGTGAACGCCAACAACCTCCCGCAGACCTGCGGCACGTGCCACAGCGGCATCCAGGAGCAGTTCGAGCGCAGCGTGCACTCGCCGCGGGTCACGAAAAGCGGCAAGCCGCTGCCGGTCTGCAACGACTGCCACAGCGCCCACACCATCCGCCGCACCGACGAGGAGGGCTTCAAGCTCGCCATCATGAGTCAGTGCGGCCGCTGCCACGAGCAGATCGCCAAAACCTACTTCGACACCTACCACGGCAAGGTCTCGCAGCTCGGCTACACCAAGACCGCCAAGTGCTACGACTGCCACGGCGCGCACGACATCCTGTCAATTGAGAACCCCCGCTCGCACCTGAGCCGCGCCAACGTGGTGGAGACCTGCCGCAAGTGCCACCCGGGGGCCACCCGGCGCTTCGCCGGCTACCTGACCCACGCCACCCACCACGACCCGCGCAAGTACCCCTGGCTGTTCTGGACCTTCTGGGGCATGACCGCGCTGCTGGTGGGCACCTTTACCGTGAGCGGGGCGCACACCCTGCTGTGGCTGCCGCGGGCCTTTCAGATGCGCCGCGAAAACGGCCGGGCGTACGCCACTGCCGCTGCAGGCATCGCCACAGCCGAGTACCTGCGCTTCTCGCGCCTCAACCGCGTCCTGCACATTTCCATGATCGTCAGCTTCATGAGCCTGGCGCTCACCGGCATGACGCTGAAGTTCTCATACACCCGCTGGGCCGCCTTGCTGTCGCGCCTGCTGGGGGGCTACGAGTCGGCCGGCTACATCCACCGGCTGGCGGCGCTACTAATGTTGGCGGTCTTTTTCGCCCACATCTGGGACCTGGTCCGCCGCAAGCGCACCGAATACGGCTCCTGGCGCGCCCTGCTGCTGGGGCCGGACACCATGCTGCCGACGCGGAAGGACATCGCCGAGTTCATCGCCTCGATCAAGTGGTTCGTTGGCAAAGGCGAGCGCCCGCAATACGGCCGCTGGACTTACTGGGAGAAGTTCGACTACTTCGCCGTCTTCTGGGGCATTGCGATAATCGGCTCCACGGGCCTGACGCTGTGGTTCCCGCAGCTCTTCACCCGCCTGCTGCCCGGCTGGTTCCTGAACGTGGCCACCATCGTCCACAGCGACGAAGCGCTGCTGGCCACCGGCTTCATCTTCACCGTCCACTTCTTCAACACCCACCTGCGACCGGAAAAGTTCCCCATGGACATCGTGATCTTCACCGGGCGCATGCCGGTGGAAGAGTTCAGGCGCGACAAGCCCGCCGAATACCAAGCCCTGGTCGAAAGCGGCCAACTCGAAAAGCACCTGGTCGAGCCTTATCAGCCCATCGTGATCCGCACCGTGCGCTTCTTCGCCTGGACGGCGCTGGCCGTCGGCTTCTTCATGGTGGTCGGGATTGTTTACGCCATGCTGTTCGCCTACCGGTAATCCGCGGATTTCGCGGATTCACGCGGACAAGCCGCAACCGAGGCCTGGGCGCCACCGCCCGTCCCGACTCGGCCCGCCGGCACCGCGACCACGGCCACGGGCGCCAGTTTTCGGTCGTTTAATTGGCTGTTTTAATGGTTATAGGATGTTTCTATCTGTTTCTGCTTCCTTTATTTTGTTATGCTTACCTCACCGTAGCCATTATTTTAATGGTGAAATAATGGCGCCAGCCTAAAAGGCCCTGAAATTATTGCTATATCTGCATAATTTCATTCTAGCATACGTGTCAAGCTTGGAAACGTTTTCATGGCTTGCGCCCGTTGAAAACAAACGAAATAAAGTCCGGACAGCGAATC
This sequence comes from Acidobacteriota bacterium, assembly GCA_026394175.1. Classification (GTDB taxonomy): domain Bacteria; phylum Acidobacteriota; class Terriglobia; order JAJPHL01; family JAPKYU01; genus JAPKYU01. The sequence goes on from JAPKYU010000611.1 coordinate 4,322, forward strand.
CGCCCGGCGGGAGGGGGAGCCGCCCGGCCAAGGAATAGCTGACTGGAAACTCATCCGGACGATCAGCGGGTGATGCGGTCGCAGACCAGCGCCCCCATGCGGATGGATTGCGCCACGCCGTGGCCCGAGTAGCCGCCGGCCACCAGGACGCGCGGCGAGCGCGAATGCCGGCGCAACACCGGCCGCCAATCGTCGGTG
>JAPKYU010000191.1 GCA_026394175.1 Acidobacteriota bacterium
ACAGCCCACGGCCTACAGCCTACGATAAAATGCGCCGCAGCTTGACGCGCGCGCTGGCGATGTGCGCGCGGACCGTAATCCGCGAGCAGCCCAGCGCCCCGGCCACCTCCGCCCCGCTCAGCCCTTCCAGGTCGCGCAGCACGATGGCGGCGCGTTCCTTCGGGGAAAGCAGGCGCAGCGCGCGGTGCAGCCGCTTCTGCCGCTCCTGCTGAAGCAGCCGGCTCTCGGGCGAAATCTCGCGGGACTGCGGCTCCAGCGTGTCGTCCCAGGGTTCCTGGCGCTCGGCGGCGCGCGCGCGCTGGAAGTCGATGGCCGCGTTGGCGGCGATGCGCAGCAGCCAGGGCAGCACCCGGTCCGGGTCGCGGAGCTGCTGCTGGCGCTGGAACGCTTTCAGGAACACCTCTTGGGCCAAGTCCTGCGCGTCGGCGCTGTTGCCGACCATCCGGTAGAGCACGGCGAACACACGGCGCAGATGCTGCTCGATGAGGCCGGCGAACCAGTCGGTCGCGCCCGCCGACACCAGCGGCGGTGTCCGGCCGCCTTCCACGGCGCGCGGCAGTATTTCCCCGGCCAGCGTTTCCCCGGCTGTTACCATCCCCCGTTGTTTAGGACGGTCCATGGCTTGAAAGCGTTTAGAGGGATTATGACCGATCTGGGCCGCCAAGGGAAACCGGCACGTTGCGCTTTTGAACCACAAAGGCACAAAGAGCACGAAGACCACAAAGAAATTCTTCTTGGTGGACCTTTGTGTTCTTCGGGTCTTTGTGGTTCAATCCTGATCGATATGCCCATGACGCGCTCGGAATTCCTGCGCTATCTCGCTTATGGCGCGGCGGCCACCATGACCGGCGGCCTGCACGCATTGCAGGGAAACGCCGGCCAACGGCCACCGAACATCCTCTTCATCCTGGCCGACGACCTCGGTTACGGCGACCTGATTCTTCTAAACGCCCAATCCAGGATCCGAACGCCGAACCTGGAGCGCATGGCCACCGAGGGCGCGGTCTTCACCGACGCGCACTCCCCATCGGCGGTTTGCACCCCGACGCGCTACGGCGTGACCACGGGCCGCTATTGCTGGCGTAGCCCGCTGAAGTCCGGTGTGCTGGCCGGCGGCTCGCCGCCGTTGATCGAGGCCGGCCGCATGACCGTGGCCTCGCTGCTGAAGCAGAACGGCTATGCGACCGCCTGTGTGGGCAAGTGGCACCTGGGTCTGGGCTGGGTTACTTCCGATGGGAAAGCGGTGGAAGACGCCATGGCCAATGTCGATTTCGGCAAGCCCTTCGGCCGCGGCCCCACCACGCTGGGCTTTGACTACTATTACGGTATTTCCGCCTCCCTGGACATGCCTCCCTATATCTACCTGGAAAACGATCGCGCCACCGAATTGCCCACGTCGGTGACCCAGGGAGAGCCGCGGATGCCCAGAAACTGGAGGCTGGGCCCGCTGGCTCCGGGGTTCAAGCATCAGCAGGTGCTGTCCCGGCTGACGGAAAAAGCGGCGGGCTGGATCGACGCCCAGGCCAGGCAGAAATCCGGGAAGCCGTTCTTCCTCTACCTGGCCCTGAACGCTCCCCACACTCCGGTGCTGCCACGGGAGGAATTCAAGGGCCGAACGGGCGCGGGCGATTATGGCGACTTCGTCACCGAGGTCGATTGGACGGTGGGCCAGGTGCTGGATGCCGTGCGGCGCGCGGGGGCCGCCGGCAACACCTTGGTCATTGTCACCAGCGACAACGGGCCGGAGAACATCGCCTATCAGCGGGTGCGCGAGTATCAGCACTACAGCATGGGCGGTCTGCGCGGGGTGAAACGCGATCTGTGGGAGGGCGGGCACCGCGTCCCCTTCCTGGCGCGCTGGCCGGGCAAGATCAAACCAGGCACGGTCAGCGACGAGATCGTTTGCCTGACGGACCTGATGGCCACCTGCGCCGACATCGTGCATGCGCGCCTGCCCGACAATGCCGGCGAAGACAGCTATAGCATTCTGCCCGCCCTGCTGGGCCGGAAGCCGGCCAGGCCCATCCGCGAAGCCACGGTATTGCACAGCGCGCAGGGCCAGTTCGCCGTCCGGCAGGGCTCCTGGCTGTTCATCGACCACCCCACCGGCGATAACAACCGGGAACCGGAGTGGCTCAAGCAGGAGCGCCATTACGAACCGCACAAATTCTCCGGCGAGCTGTACAACCTGCGCGACGACCTGGCCGAACGGAAAAACCTGTACGGCGAGCGCCAGGACGTAGCGCAGAAGCTCAAGACGCTGCTGGAGAAGTACAAGGCGGAAGGGCGTAGCGCGCCCGGCAAGCGCTGACCGGCTGTCGGCCGGCGGCATTAAATCGGTTGTTCTTGTTGAAACCTGAAGGCATACTTGGTGCGTTTACTATCACGAGGAGGTTGCCATGAGGCAGCGGGGAAGGAAAGTGATTTGGGCCTGTTTATCCGTTCTGCTGTTCAGCGGCATGTTGCTGGCGCAGGGCTATTCGGATGTGGCGCGCAACACCGGCTATCGCGACGGCCTCGAGAAGGGCGCCAATGACGCCCGCCAGGCGAAGTCGTTCAGCCTGGACCGTCACGACGCCTATAAGGACGCCGACCACGGCTATCGCGACAGCTTCCGGAACAAGAATGCCTACAAGCAGACGTACCGCGATGCCTTCCGGCGGGGCTACCAGGTGGGCTACAACGAGGGCTCCCTGGGCCGGCCTGGGGAGCGGGGACAGCGGCCCGGCGTTGGGCCGCGCGGCGGCTCTCCGGGCTCTCCGGGCTCTCCGGGGGGCATGCGCAGGCCGGCCAGCCCGGCCTACGCCCAAACGGCCAGCAACACCGCCTACCGCGACGGCCGTGAAAAGGGCGCCAATGACGCCCGCCAGGGAAAGTCATACAACCTCGATCGTCACGACTACTATAAGGACGCCGACCACGGCTATCGCGACAGCTTCAACAACAAGGAAGACTACAAGCGCCTCTATCGCGACGCCTTCCGCCGCGGCTATACGGATGGCTACCGGCAGAGGAAGTAGCCTGGTACCGCGTCGTGGGGACCCGGCCGGAATGGGACGCGGATGAACGCAGAAAAACGCGGATCAAATCTGCGTGAATCTGCGTTCATCTGCGTCCCTGCTCAGCGCTTCAGGTGTTTGTCGGCGAAGGCGATGTACTGTTCCCAATCGTATGCCGTGACGTCGTGCTTCCCCGCGCGGACGTGGTAGCGGACCGCCTCGCCGACGGGCTGATGGATGCCCGGCATCTGGTCGCTCTCAATCCCTTTCTTGCCGAACAGGCGATAGACCGGCCCGGCGTGGAAGGCTGAAAGAAACTCGCCTTTGGGGTCCGCCCACAGGTCCTCGGCGGCGCTGGCCACGTACACGGGACGCGGCGCGATCAGCGCGATCAGCATGTGCTGGTCCATCGGCAACTCATCCACCCGGTCGTTGAACTGCCGGTAGTTGGCGCAGAACCAGTGCGGGAAACTGGTGTTCAGGTTCTTCACGGTTTCGCCGAACATGCGGCGGCTGATGGCCGCACCGCCCTCCCCGGAGCAGTTGGAAATCACCATTGCGAAGCGCGTGTCGCGGGCGCCCGCCCACAGCGTCGTCTTGCCCAGTCGGGAATGGCCCATGACGGCCACCCGCTTGGCGTCCACGTCTTTGTCAGTCTCCAAATAATCGAGGGCGCGGCTCAGGCCCCAGGCCCAGGCGCCGATCGAGCCCCACTCGTCGTCGGCGGGCCGCGTCTGCCCGGGCTTGTAAAAGAGCGGGTGGACGCCGTTCTGAAAACCGTCGTCGAAATCCGGATCGATGTCGTTGTAGCAGGCAGTGGCCAGGCCGTAGCAGCCGGCCAGGATCTTTTCCACCTGCCACCGGCCGGCCGCCGTCCCCCGCATCTCTTCTTTGGCCTGCGTCTTGGCCATGCCGTTGGCGGCATTCTTGTCTCGCACCCAGGTTTCGCCCAGCTTGATTCCCGGGTCGGCGTGCACCGCCCAGTTGCCCGTAAAGTTCAGGCCCAGGAAGACCGGCACACGCCCCTTGGCCTTGGCGGGCAGGTAGAGGAGCAGATCCATCTTCGGCCCGCTCTTGTCGCCGGAGAACAGAATGGTGACCTGTTTGCGTATGGCGGTTCCGCCCAGCGCCTGCCGGTCGATGGAGGCCGGCTCGAAGCTCATGCGCTCGGGGCGGCCGGGGCTGCGGCCGTACATGTGTTTTTCGAAGAGCGCGAGGATCTCGGGCCGCCGCCGCTTCTCCCAGGTGGCCTTGTCGCCAACGCGCTCGCCGCCGGCC
>JAPKYU010000372.1 GCA_026394175.1 Acidobacteriota bacterium
AAGAGGCGCCGCGGCCCAGCCCGTGGCCGTTAACCTACCAGATTGTTTGGACGTGCGAGGCGCGAACCTTTCCATCGCGACTGATCAGAGGCACGTGCAGAGCTGCCGCCCGACAGGTACCAGACGATGGCGTGGGTATCAACCGCAACGGCCGGCATTAGATGTCTTCCCTTGGGAAGCTCCTCCACATCTCGCGCTGGTTCTCCTCGATCTCGTCCGCGGAGAGCGAAACGCCCAAGTCGGCCCACAGGCCCTTCACACTCCTGAACGGCTTCCTCTTGGCTGCCTGGTCACGGAGCCCGGTGGCGTGGGTCAGTATCTCTTGTTGCTTCTCGACCGGTAGCGCCCGGACAACTTCCAGAATGGCCTGTTCGAGAGACATGGCAAACCTCAACTTCATTATCCGCCCCTTCGGCGTGAATGCAAGAGAGACCTCGTGGTCGCGCGGGCCATGGTCTCGCCGTTCGTATGCGAGCCCATGAAGACCAAGATGTTGCGCTCCTGCAAATCGCGCGCAAGCTGCTCGGCCGCCTCGTCGTTCGTCACGCCCATGGCGCCCGATGGCCTCTGCCAACATCGTGTCCGCCCGCTCCATGCAAGCATGTGCGCCGCGTATGGCCGCGCTAGCGATAATCTTCGACATTGATCTGAATCACTCCTCTGCTTTCTGCCTTCCGCCTACTGCCTTCCGCTTTCCGCCTTCTGCCTTCCGCACTCCGCACTACGCACTCCGGACTCCTTTATCTTCACATAACAGGTGCAGTGCAAGTCTATTCTTTGCTGGCGCTTGCGGGCAGGAAAATGAATACTCATTGAGTCTCTTTTTCTACAACGCACTGATTCGCAAGGACATGCGCCTTTGCGGGCCGCCACCTGCTAATACAGGTGAAAAGCAGGAGAACGAGCCAATCGGCTCCCGATTTGTCCCCGCCCGCCCTGTGCTTTGCCCTTCCATGCCGCGATGTTTTTATCACATGGGAATATAAATGTCAACAGTAAATTTCAACGAGCTATAGTACTTTTATGTGCCGCCGGCGGTCAGCAGACTGTGATTTGGACCCAGTTGGCCCCCCCAATGTGAACGCCGCCGGTCCTGCTACGTCTTTCGTCGCCCTTTCTTGGGGGTGGCAATAAGAGGCGCGGTCAGTTTTTCGTAAAGGGCGAAGAGGTGTTCGACGCGCTGGCGGTCGCTTTCGAAGCGTTGCGGGCGGTAGCAGAGGTCAACGGCGCGGTCGAGGTCGGCGTGGGCTTTGACCAGAACTTTCGGCATCGCGAGCGGGTCGTAAAGGTCGGCCAGCGTCGCGTCGGGAAATTTCTTGCGCGCGTCCAGCACCGCTTGAGCGGCGGCTTCCACCGCGGCACGTTGTTTCGCCGTCGGCCGTTCGGGCCACGGGTAGTTGTTGTAGACGAGTTTGGCCGAGTAGCGATAATCCGATTTCAGGCGGCCACAAACTTGTTTGACCCAGGCCATGTGCATTGCGGAAGAAAGAACACCGCAATTGTAGAGCGTTGCGTTTGGAACAAACAGCACAAGATTGCTTCCGATGACAGTCTTCGGCATGAAACCGATTGGAATGTACCTTCGGTCTTCTGACGAAACAGACGGGATCAAGAGATAGTTGCCATTCGGCTGCCGAATTTCCCCAAACAGCATTGGGATTTTCGCCAGTTCTCGCGTCGTCTCGCGCGGACTTTCGAGGCGATGCCTTTTCACCGCTTCGACGCGCTTCATCACTTCGGGCAATGCGCGCATCTCGGCAGGCGAAGCGTCTTTCAACCAGAGACACCAGCGTTGCGTGCCGTTAATGAATTCCTGCGAGCCAAGAAACGGGCGGACGAATTTCTTGGCGTCAGGCTCTTTCTTTAGCAGTTCTTTTCTTTCGGGCTCCGTCAGCAAGAGATGTCCGCCGTCGTTGGGCATATTGCCAAAAACAATTTCGGGAACTGGAGAAACGGGCGTTGAACGCGATAAGACAACCACGTCGCTGCCTTCGATGAGATACGGGCTGATGTTTTTGGCGGGCGTGACGTGCGCCTGCTCAGTTTCGGCGTCATAGTCGTATATCCGTTTAGTGTCCGTGTCGAACGCGCTGAAACCGATGATAACGACGTGAACATGGGCTTTGCCCCGCGCTTCGCTCGCCCATGCGAACGTGCGGTGAGCGAAATGAAGTTTGAGCTGGTAGCGTTTGAAAAGCTCGTTCCAGAGAATGCCGACCTGCTCGCCTTGACTGATTGAGTTCGTTGAAACGAAGCCGACCATGATCCGAGTGTCTTGAATGTATGCGCCCGCCTTGAAATACCATGCCGTAACGTAGTCGAGAACGCCGCCGCCTTTGATATTGCCGCAGACGATTTCCATATCGGTTTTTTGCTCGGCTGTCGCAAATTGCTTTCCGACAAACGGCGGATTGCCGAGGACGAAGCTGCATCTTGCGGGCGGGAGAATTTTCTTCCAGTCGAGGCGCAGCGCGTTCCCGCAGACAATGATGGGAGCCTTCTTCAGCGGGAGGCGCGCGAAGTAGTGGCCGAAGGCGTCGGAGAGGCGAATGTTCATCTGGTGATCCATCAGCCACATGGCGACTTCGGCGATGCGCACGGGCCATTCGCTGATTTCGATTCCATAGTAGGCGTCCACGTCCATTAGAGAAAGACGCTGGATGTCGAGTTCCTGCTGAGCCTCGGGGAGTAACTTGAGAATTTCTATTTCTAGCGAACGAAGCTCCCGGTAGGTGATGACGAGGAAATTGCCGCACCCGCACGCCGGATCGAGGAAGCGGAGTGCCGCGAGTTTTCGGTGGAAACGCCTGAGTTGGGCTTTGCTGCTTTTGGCACGCTCGAATTCCGCGCGCAGGTCGTGCAGAAAAAGCGAGCAAATGACTTTGAGGATGTCGCGTTCGTTGGTGTAATGCCCGCCGATTTGACGTCGTTCCTTCGCCTCCATGACAGACTGAAAGAGCGAGCCGAAGATCGCTGGCGAGATCCGCGACCAGTCGAAGTGCGTGCATGCCAGCAGGGCATTGCGCATGTCGCGGTTGAAGTCGGCGAAACGGAGGTTCTCGGCGAAGAGGTCGCCGTTGACGTACGGGAAAGCAGCAAGAGTCTCGTCGAGGTGTTTCTGGCGCCCGTCCAGCGGTGTATTCAGCACGTCGAAGAGATGCGCGAGGTGCAAGCCGAGGTCGGAGCCGTCTTCGGCGGTGCGGTTTATCAGGTAGAGCTTGAACGATTCACGGTCGAAGATGCCCGTGTCTTCGCCGAAAAGGCAAAAGAGGATGCGAACGAGGAAGCGTTCGAGTTGGTGCCCTGAGTAGCCGCCGACCTTAAGCGCGTCGTGGAGGTGACCCATGATTTCGACCGCTTCAATGTTGATCGGGTCTTGTTCCTCGAACTTGTGCTGCTTGTAGCCAGGGATGAATGCGAAGGCATGGACGTATTGATGAAACTCGGCCAGCGGAAATTCTATGGTAGCCACGCGCCGGTTGTCGGAGGGCGGCAAGTGGCGCTGGTCCTCGGGCTCGAGATCGTGCAGGGCGATCCGGGCGAAGTCGGAAACGATGACGTAGCGGGGAATTTCATCCGTGCGCCCTTCGCGCGCCAGGTCTTGGAGGTAACGGAAGGCCTGCGACTCCGCCTTGCCGAGGTCTTTGCCCAAACTCTTGTGCTCGACGAGCACCACGCCGGGCCAGAACAAATCAATGTAGCCGTAGTCGCCAGAGATTTTCTTTACTGGCTCTTCAAAGCTCGCTACGACGCGACGGCGGATACCGAAGACATTGAAGAATTCGTTCCAGAAGGTTTGCTTTTCTGCTCGTTCGCTCTTGACGCCCGTCCATTCTTTTGAAAAGGCGATAGCGCGATGGCGGATTTCGTTCCAAGAGAGGGGCATGGGTGGATTATAGCAAGGCCGTGCCGAGCATCGAGTGTGGGATTCCAAACCCGAAGATCGAGGCAAAGCCGGCGGCAGAGTCGACGATTGAGGTCCCGCATATCGTCTGATGCGAAGGGGTACTGGGCGCTCGGATATCACGGGTCTGTTGTACAGGAAACCGGCTATACTGAGCTAAGGAACGTCCCCATGACCATCATCGTGAAAATCCCCGACGAGTTCGCCGGCCAGCTCGTTCCTCCGGGTCAGGATCCTTCCCGCGCCGTCCTCGAAGCGATTGCCCTTGAGGGATACCGGAGCGAGCGGCTCACGGAAGGCGACATCCGCCAACTGCTTGGTTTCGAAACCCTGATGGAGGTACACGGCTTCCTGAAGGATCACGGCGCCTTCCTGCCTTACACGTCCGAGGACCTGGCACACGATACCGAGGTGGCCCGCGGGGTCGCCCAGCGGGCACGAACCGAGCGACAGGGATCTCCGGCCAGCGGGCGGCGCTCCGGATGATCGTCATTGCCGATACTGGCCCGGTCAACTACCTCATCCTCATTGGCGAGATTGAAGTGTTGCCGGCCCTCTACCATCGGGTCCTTATTCCTCTCTCCGTATGTGAGGAACTCAAACGACCGCGCACTCCGAAAGACGTGCGGAACTGGATCACCCAACCGCCCGCCTGGCTGGAAATCCGCGCGCCGAGCAAGTCTTCCGATGAGGGGTTGGCTCACCTCGACACTGGTGAGCGCGATGCCATTCTGCTCGCCGAAGAAATGGGAGCCGATCAACTCATCATCGATGAAATTCGCGGGCGGCGGGAGGCGGAGCGGCGGCAACTTCCCTTCACCGGTACGTTAGGCGTTCTGGCGGCGGGCGCCGAGCAGGGGCTGTTGGATCTCCGGGGTGCCGTGGACCGTCTGCGCCAGACCAGTTTCCACATTGCACAAGACATTTTGGACCGCCTGGTAGAGGGCCAGCCATGATCGCCGTTCGCAACTTTCGCGTGGTAGGGTGGCTCGGAGAAGCGCGGCTTGCGGCTTGCGGCCTGCGGCTTGCGACCTGCGGCCTACGGCCTGCGCACATGACCGAAGACGAGATGCCACACGATTTCCCCGGCCGGACTTTCAAGAGAAAAAGACCCAGCCCGCTGCACCGCCATGATCCGCCGGCGCCCCGCCGCCCGACGGTTCTCATGATCCTTGACTTTTGCGCTGGGCGTCTTCCTCCAAGAGCAACCGGGTCAGTTCGGGATCGACGTAGAAGGTGGTCTCCTGCAATAGGGCGAGAGCGGTTGACAGATCGACGAGTCCACGTCGTGCCGCTTCGCGTAATACGCCCAGCGTACCGATGAATGGCAAGTTCCGCCGAGCAGCTTCCCGGCGGGCCTCAATTTCATCGAGAAGCAGTTGATCGGCGTCAATCTCTTCGGCCAGGGCAATCGCTTCCCGTTCTCCAGCATCCAGATAATCAAGAGACGGGTCCGGAGCGGAACGAAGAGCATGTATCTGGAGCCAGGAAGGAGGCTGCACCACCCAGTTCCGTACAGACTCCGGTGTTTCCGCGTGTTGGAGTTCATTGAACACCGCTGGTGGGATGAGAACACGATCAAAAAGACGAGGCAGAAGGTCTGCCTGATGGATGAGAATCAGCTAGTTCAGCGGCGTCGCATCTGCAATAACGATCATGGGGCTTAGCGAGGGAGAGCGTCACCGGCCTGGCGATCATGTTCCAGATCGGCCAGAGTGTAGTGCAGATAAACGCCGTGCTTCTTCAGAAAAGCATGCGCCTGCATTCGGATCTGGTAGCCGAGCAAGCGGCGCAGTTGGGCTGTGGAGAGCTTCTGTGCACGGTATTCCTCAATCGCCAGCGCTTCCAAGGCAGCCCGCGGAAGATTCTCGCCCTTGGCCGCCAGATCGGCGGCGATGTCTTCCGGAACATCCAGGGTAATCTGCATAGGTCACTCTCCGTCTGCAACGCCGACTTCGGAATGGCGCCACCAAACCTCGCCGCGCTTCAACGGCGATCCTCCGTCTCGGGCCGCTACGTGCCCCGCATGCATTCCATGCTACCACGGACGAGCCGACTATGGCATCTCAGCCTTCAGCGCGCGCGTTTCGCCGCTTTCCATTTGCCCGTTGCCGACGCTCTCGAGCGGCCTGGCCTGCTTCGCGCTGGCCAAGGTCTCTGACCGCTTAAAAAAGTGCCTTTCGGTTGCCGCCGGAATGAGGGATCCGAGCGCCCATGCCGCAGCTCTCTCCCCAAGCTCGGCCACGATCTCCTCCCCGACTTCGACCCCGTCTCTGTACAGGCGGTAGAGGATTCCCGCGCCGGAAATATCGCCAAACAGAAGCGCGCCGGCCAACCGCCCACGGCGCAGGACCAGCTTGCGATACACGCCATACGGAGCGCGGGCGTCTCGCCCGCTTCCTGGTGCGCCCGAGACGGGCGCGCTCCATACCCGCGCCGCGGCGCCTTCCAGCCGCTCCGGGCAAACCTCGCCGATCGATATGATCGGTACGTCAAAGAAGCGCGCGGCATTCATGCGCAGCGCGCCAGCGCAGGCCCGTTCCACCCCCACGGCGGTGCTGCCGGCCGCGCGGCCCGTTTCGTAAGCGACCGGCCAAATGCCGCTGATCGAGGAGCGGCCGGTCAGCGGATCGATCAGTTCGGCGCAGTCACCGGCGGCGAAAATGCCCTCGAGGCTGGTGCGGCCGCAGCAGTCGATCACGATTCCGCGGCCCATCCGGAGCCCGCTGTCCCGCAACCACTCGACGTTGGGTGTGATCCCCTTGGCCATGAGAACCAGGTCGGCGGGCAGGCATTCGCCGTCGTCCAGGCGCACACCTGCCACGCGCCCGCCGCCGGCAATCTCGGCTGCGTCGCGCCCGGTTCTGATGTTGGCCCCATGGCGCGCGAACAATTCCGCAACGCGCCCTCCTGCTTCGGCATCGACCATTTGCGAAAGCAGGTGCGGAGATTTGACGACGACGGTCACGCCCAGGCCCCGTGCCAGCAAGGCCTCGCAGGCCTGCAGTCCGACGTTGCCCCCGCCCAGCACCACCGCGCACCGCCCAGCACTGGCCAGCCCATCGATGGTTTCCAGGTCTTCGGCGTTTCGAAGAGAGCAGACCCCCGCCAGACCCCCGCCGGGAATGGAAAGGAGCGTGGCGCGGCCACCGGTCGCCAGAATGAGGCGGTCGAACGCTACTTCGGTTCCATCGTCGAGCGCCACAGAGCGCGCCTCTTGGTTCAAATGGATGGCACGGACTCCGCGCCGCACCCGCACCCCTAACTCATTTTCCAGATAGCCGGCGGTCCGCCAATCAATGTCCTGTGGCCCGATGCGGCCGCTGAGAACATAGGGCAGAAGCGGCCGGGAGTATTGGGGAGAAGCGTCGGCGGTTATCAGCGTGATGGAGCAATCGGGAGCATGCTCGCGGGCAGCCTCGCAGGCGGCGATGCCGGCTGCCGAGGATCCGACCACCACCACATGCCCGCGGAAGCCGCTGCGCGCGCGCTCGTCCGGCGGCGTTTGCGTGCCCAGCGCGCCCGTGGGACAGGCCGCGACGCAGGCGGGCACCGACGCGGTACAAGGAGGGCCGGCCGGCGGGACGCCAGCGCTACATGGGCCGGCCGGCGGGACGCCAGCGCTACATGGGCCGGCCGGCGGGACCCACGGCAAGCCGGGGCAGACGCCAGCGCTACATACGTCGCAGCGCACCACCGCGTCCCTGGCCGGGTCGGGACGCACGCCAAATGGGCAAACCATCAGGCACATGAAACAGGCTATGCAGCGGCGCTCGTCGAAGACCACCCGTCCATCGCGCGGATCACGGCGCAGGGCTCCGCTCTTGCAACTGAAGGCGCACAGCGGCTCCAGGCATTGCTCGCAGCGCAGCGCTTCGATGCCATTTCTGCCCGCCGCGATGAGCACGCGCCGCTTGGGCGGCAATTCCTCGAGGATCGCCGCTTCCAGCCGCCCGCTGCGGGAATGGATCACCGAGCAGGCCAGCTCGCAGGCCCGGCAGGCCAGGCACCGCTCGCGCTTGAATGTGACGATGGTCCGCAATTGCCTACTGCCTTCAGCTCTCCGGTGGCCTTGACTGGCTTTGCTCCTGGGCCTTGCCGCAACCCAGCGACGTCAAGCCGGTCGGGGGAACGTAGTCCGACAGGACCCGGGAAACGGCCGCCTCGCTGGACCGTACCCCATTCTCGTAAAGCATGGGCGCCAGCTTGAGCGCCTGGCGCTTCCCATCCAGGTGGGCGACAATGGCGCGCGCCGCCTCCTGGATATCGTTCGTGAACAGGAATTTGCCTCCGGTTTCCCGCTCCACATCCTCCTCCAGGTACTTGCGCACCACGCGGCTTCCCGCCACGCGCGGCGTGGGCAGAAAGGCCGTGAAGATTCCCGAAGCGACGGCGTACATGCCGATGGTGACGGCTTTTTCGCTCATGGCTTCCGGCGCGGCCGCCGCCACCGGCAATTCCGACAGCTCGCTGCCGATTCCACCTTCGGCGACCAGCGCGACGCAGATCGAGAGAATCCGGGAATTGTCCACACAACTGCCCACGTGCAGCACCGGGGGGATGCCCACGGCGTCGCAGACTTCGCGCAGGCCCGGCCCCGCCAGCTCCGCGGCCGCTTCCGGGCGAAGCAGCCCGGCTTTGCCCGAGGCGATGGCGCTGCAGCCGGTCTGCACAACGAGCACATCGCGCGCCAGAAGGGAGCGCACCAGGGCCAGGTGGTGCTGGTCCTGCACCACCCGCGGGGTATTGCAGCCAACCACGGCTACGATGCCCCGAATGCGGCCCGCCGCCACCGCGTCAATCAGCGGCCGATACCCGGCACGGAAGCGCCCGCCCAGGTAATAGGGTAAATTCTCGTTGGTAAAGCCCGCCACCAGGTCCATGCTGTGGCGCGGAATCCTGACCCGCGCGGGGTCGCGGCGCGCGAAGGCTTCCACGGCCCGCTCAATGATGGCCCGCGCCGCCGCCATCGGCTCCCGCGGATCGAACTCCAGGTGTTCGGCGCCGGGAATGTGGGCCTGGGGCGACGTGGTCACCACCCTGGTATGCCGGCAGGCGGCGACCTGAACCAGGGAAGGCATCACGCATTGCACATCCACCACCATCACATCCACGGCGCCGGTCAGCAACGCCAGTTCCTGATGGAGATAGTTGCCGGCCACCGGCATACCCTGGCGCATCAGGATTTCGTTGGCGGTGCAGCAAATCCCGGCAATGTTGAGACCCTCGGCGCCCGCCTGCCGCGCCCGCGCCAGCAACTCCGGGTTCCGGCTGGCGGCCACCAACATCTCGCTCAATGTGGGCTCGTGGCCGTGGACCAGAATATTCACCTTCTTCTCCTCGAGCACGCCGAGGTTGGCACGCGAGCGGATGGCTGCCGGTCCGCCGAAGAGCACGTCCTGCGCGTCGGTGGCAATCATGGAGCCGCCCCAACCGTCGGCCAGCGCCGCGCGCATGGCCGCCCGGAGCAGGGCCACCGGGTCGGCTTCCACGCCGTGATGACTGCAGTGCAGCAAGTCAACGATCTCGCGGTCGATTCCGCGTGGCGTAATCCCCATCTTGGCCCACCGCGCCCGCTGTGCTTCGGGGGCGCGCAGCGAGGGGACCAGGGGGCCGCGCTGCGCGCCGAACTGGGCTTCCATCCGCACGGCCAGCTCGCTGGCAAGTCGGCGCACGTCGCCATTGCCCGCCACGCCCCATTCCGCCGCCAGCGCTTTCAGCTTTCCGGGGTTCAGCACGCTGTAGCCGGAAGAGGCGCCGTCGCCGGCCACGCCGCGGAGAACTTCCACCACCTGGCGGCCGTGGTCGCTGTGGGCCGCCGCGCCCGCCGCCACCGCCCGCGCCAGGTTGCGGGCCACGATCAGGTGCGCATCGGCGCCGCACGCTCCCACCTGCGCCCCTTCGCCGAACGGGTCGATGCGGCACGGGCCCATGTAGCAGACCTGGCAACACAGGCCCAGCTCGCCGAATCCGCACATGGGCTGCAGGGCGTCATAGCGATCCCAGACCGTTTGCGCGCCACAATCCCGGGCCTGGGCCAGCACCTCCTGCGCGGCAGGATCAGCAGACCGGTTGTCGAAGTTCAAAGCTTCTCCTTTTCAAGCACCAGCCGCAGATTTCGCAGATTGCACAGATTTCAAAGCCGTTGAGCAATCCGCAGCACCTCGCGATAAAAGGGGCTGTCGCCAGAGACGGAGCCGGCGCGGGCAGCCAACTCCAGCTCGCGGTCAAAGGGGAGCGAACCGAGCAGCGGCAGACCCGCCAGGTGCGCGCGGATAAAGGCCGCGTCATCGCCCCCACAAATCTTGTTGGCGATGGCCTGCACGTTTCGGACACCCAGGTGCCCGGCCAGTTCCGCCACCCGGCCGGCGGTCTGCAGGCTGGCCCATCCCGGCTCGACAACCACCAGCATGGCGTCCACGCTCTCGGCCGTGCCGCGGCCCAGGTGCTCCACGCCTGCCTCCATATCGACCACGACGCACTGGCGCGCAGTGAGCAGCAGGTGGTTGAGCACTTCGCGAAGCAGGATGTTCGCCGGACAGGCGCAGCCGCTTCGGCCGCGCTCGATCGTTCCCATCACCAGCACGCGGATGCCGTCCACCACGATCCCGAACTGCTCGGGAATGTCGTCCACCCGGGGGTTCATGCGCAGGAACCCGCCCCACCCCTCAGCGCCGCCGACCCGCTCCTGGATCAAGGCCTTGAGGCTGGCCAGCGGGGCGATGTCGGGGCCATGATAGCCGAGGGTGCCGGCCAGATTGGCGTCCGGGTCGGCGTCCACCGCGATCACCTCGCGGCCCAGGTCGCGCCAGCAACGGGCCAGAAAGGCGGCCACCGTCGTCTTGCCCACACCGCCTTTTCCGGTGACGGCTACTTTCATGCCGGCAGCTCCCAGGCGCGCAGCGCCGCCAGTGCCGGTGTGGCCGGGTCCAGCTTCAGCAGCGACGTTCCGGCGGCTTCAAAGGAGGCCACCTGAGGATCGCTGGGGACGGCGAGCACGCGGCGGAAAGCAACATTGGCTCCGGCCGCAATCGTCGTCATCTCGGCCGCCAGCGGCTCTGCCGGCTCGAATTGGTTGAGCACCAGGTCGGCCCGTGGCGGCAGCCCGCCATGAATCTCCCGGTAGAGCGCCAGGGATCGCCGGATGGTTTCCGCGGCCATTCGGGAGCGATTGGTCACGCAGATCAACGCGTCCGGGCGCCCGCTGGTGCGGCGCGAGAGGTGCTCGAGTCCCGGTTCGCAGTCCAGCAGAACATGGCGGTACGAGCGGGAAAGACGATCCAGGTGCTCCCGGATCAGGTTGTTGACGAAGCAATAGCAGCCCTTGCCTTCCGGCCGGCCCATGGTCAGCAGATCAAAGCCGCGGTTTTCCACGATGGCCTCTTGGGCGCCGAGCGCCAGCCACTCCCCGGCCGACATCGAGGGCGGCCGGTCGGCCGTCTCCCGCATGCTTTCCCGCAGGTCGGCCAGCGTCCCGCCGACCGCGATGCCCAGGGCCGGCCCCAGGCAACTGGAGGGATCGGCGTCGATAGCCAGGATGGGCGTCTGTCCGCACTCCATCAGCCGGCGCAGGATCAACGAGGCCAGGGTTGTCTTGCCGACACCGCCCTTCCCGATGACAGCGATGATCATTTTACGTGAGGCTGCAGGCTGGAGCCCGAAGGCTGGAGGATCAAACCCGCCCCCCCCAGCTTCCAGCCTCCAGCCTTCGGTCTATCCCTTCTCGTTCTCGAACTCGGGCGGACAGTTCGAGCAGGAGATCGATGGCCCGGTCGGCCGTGTCCACGCTCTGCGTTCCCAGCCCGCAGGAGGGTGTCAGAAGCGCTTGGCGGAGGAGCGCGCCACGATCCAGGCCCTTGGCCACGAGCTGCTCGATCCGGTTGTCGAGCATGGCCAGCAGCTCCACGGTGGTCAGGGCGCCGTTCGCTTGGTTGGCGGGCACAATCCCCCAGCTCAGCAGCCCTCCCGCTGCCAGGAACGACTTCAGTTCGGCGGGATACAGCGACAGGCCCTGGAAGAACTCGCAGGCGTCGAAGCTGATCACCTCGACGCCGGTGCTCAACACCAGGGACCAGTCGGTATTGCCGCAACAATGCAGGCCGGCCAGCGCGCCTTCCTGATGAATGGCCGTCACGGCCCCGGCGATGGCCGCGATGACGTCCTCCCGCGAGACGTTGATGAAGGCCGAACCGAACGAACAGAGATACGGTTCATCCAGCACCACCAGCACGCCTTCGGCAACCCCTCGCAGCCGGCGGGCCAGCCAGCGGGCCTTCATCGCCATTCCGTGGCTGGCCACTTCGTACAGCTCGGGATTGTAGGCCAGCGCCCGCTTGTTCTCGTCGGTTACGGTCATGGCAAAGCTGAAGGGGCCGGTCACCTGTCCTTTGACCCATGGGGGGCGCGTCCCCAGGCGGGCGACGCTGTCCAAAAACCGGTGCAGACCAAGCGCGTAGCGCTCGGTAATGGCGAAGGGTTCGACGTCGCCTTCCACGACCGCTTGATAGAAGTTTTCCAGTTGGATTTCAAACGCCTCGTCGGCGCGGAAGTAAATCCGCTGTCCCTGCCGGTCGATCACCGCACCCGGCAAGCCCTCCGAGTACTGCACATACATGCTTTCGAGCCAGTCGCGCGCGGGCATCTGCGGCCAGGCGGGAAGTTCCGGGAAACAGCGCAGAATCCGCTCCACGATGGCACACGGGTCGGGGTGTGGGAAACTTCCGACCAGTGTCGGTGCGGCAGCAGGAATCAAAGATGGCGCCCTGTCTTCCATAATTTGCGGGGAAGCCCATTAAGATATTCGGTTTGCCGGGCAATTTCAAACGTTTTCCCGGCGGCGCTAGGGGCTACCTTGGTGGTCGCCCAGCCCTGCTATCACTTCGTGTCCCTGGCGGCTTTGTGGTGAGCGTCACTTCACGACGTTCGACGGCCGGCCGGCGGCGAAGTTCACGATGTTCTCGGCGGTGGTGTCCAGGATGCGCTCCAGCGCCTCGCGGCTGTTGAAGGCGTTGTGCGGGGTGAAAATGACGTTGTCGTGGCGGAAGAGCACGTGCGTGCGGATCACGGCCTGCAGCTTCTCGACGCTCTGCTGCTGGTAGAGCAACTGCTGCTCCTCCTGGATCAGCTCCTCGCCTTCCACCACGTCCAGGCCGGCGCCGGCCAGCTTCCCGCCCTGCAGCGCCTCCAGCAGCGCCTCGGTATCCACCAGCCGGCCGCGCGCCGTGTTGATGAACAGCGAGCCGGGCTTCATCCGCGAGAACTTCGCGCGGTCCATGAAGTGGTGCAGTTGCGGAGAGTACGGCATGTGCAGGCTGACCACGTCGCTCTCGGCCAGCAACTGGTCGATGCCGGCGTAGCTGAAGTTCAGCAACTCCGCCAGGAAGCTGTTGGGATATGGGTCGTAGGCCAGCACGCGCATGCCGAAGCCGCGGCCGATCTTGATGACGTGCAGCCCGATCTTGCCGGCGCCGACCACGCCCAGCGTCTTGTCCTTCAGGTCGAAGCCGGTCAGGCCCTCCAGCGAGTAATCGGAGCGCATCACGCGGGTGTAAGACTGGTGGATCTTGCGGGACAGCGCCAGCATGAGCGCGAAGGTGTGCTCGGCCACCGTGTTCTCGCCGTAGCTGGGCACGGTGGAAACCACGATGCCGCGCTCGCGGCAGGCGCCCAGGTCGATGTGCTCGAAGCCGGTCGAGCGCGTGGCCACCAGCCGCAAGGCCGGCAAGGCCCGGATCACCTCGGCCGAAACCTGCGAGTAGATGAACGGCGAGAGCGCCTCGCAGCCGGCCAGCGCCGCCTGCAGCCCCGGCTCCAGCGTCTCGCCGGAAAAGAAGAAGTCGTGCCCGGGGAGGCGGTTCTTCAGGTAGTCCCGCTCCCAGTCTTTGATTTCCAGAAAAGCGATTTTCATGGAGGCACCAACCGGCCACAGCGGCGGCCCGGTCGGGATAAAAACCACACCTTCAAAAGCAGGATAGCATTGATTGTGGAAAGCTGTACGTGGCCCGGCAGCGCGGGCCGAAACCGCAGCGCGCTCTCGTCCGTCTCCTGCCTGAGCGTTGGGCTGGAGGGGAGGGTGTCTTCAAACGTAGTCTCAAGGAGTCTGTATGAATCGCCTATTGCCGGCCGTCGCGGCGGTCCTGGGACTGTGCGTGTTGGACTTGCCTGGCGATGATTTCTGGAACAAGAAAAAGCCCGGCGACTGGAGCAGCGAAGAAGTGCAGCGCGTGCTGACCGATTCCCCTTGGGCCAGACCGGCCAAGGTGAGCCTGGAAGCGGGCGGGTCTCGCCAGGGATCTCCCGAAGGGCGGGGAGGAACAGGCTATCCGGGCGGCGGAGGGGGCGGCGGTAGAAGTGGCGGAGGCGGCCGGGGCGGAGGCGGGGGAACGGGCCGTGTCGGTGGGATGGGCATCCCGCTGCCGGGCGGCGGAGGCGTGGGCTTGCCCGGTGGACGGACACCGGGCGGCCGGACGGGTCCAGGGAGCGGCGGCCAGGGGCCTTCCTCCGGCGATTTCCCGACTCTCAAGATCACCGTCCGCTTTGACAGCGCCCTGCCGGTCCGCCAGGCGCTCGATCAGCCCTCGGCCAACGAT
>JAPKYU010000079.1 GCA_026394175.1 Acidobacteriota bacterium
TGCCCACCGCACCGTGGCCATGCGCGACGGCCGCATTGTCAGTTGAAGGCCCATCCGCCGATTTCCGTCAGCCGCCAGCCACCAGCCGCCCCGAAATTCATGAATCAGCGGTAAACTATCGTATGGTAAATAAGGCATGAAGCAGATTCTCCTATTGCGCCCGCGAGGCTTCTGTGCCGGTGTCGTCCGCGCCATTGACATCGTCAACATCGCGCTGGATGCTTACGGGGCGCCCATCTACGTCCGCAAGGAGATCGTGCATAACCGGCACGTGGTGGAGGAATTGTCGGCGCGGGGCGCGATCTTTGTGGATTGCTGCTCCGAGGTGCCGCCGGGAAACCGGATTATCTTCAGCGCCCACGGCGTCTCGCCCCAGGTGCGCGAAGAAGCGCGCCAGCGGAACCTCCGGGTGATCGACGCCAGTTGTCCGCTGGTGATGAAAGTGCACCTGGAGGCCATGAAGTTCGCCCGCGCCGGGTACGCCATCATCCTGATCGGGCACCGCGATCACGATGAGGTGATCGGCACGCTGGGAGAAGCGCCCGACCGCATGTCGCTGGTCAGCTCGGTGGCCGAAGCCGAACGGGTGGCGGTCCCCGAGCCCGACCGCGTCGCCTACCTGACCCAGACCACGCTCAGCCTGGATGAGGCCAGCGGCATCATCGAATGCCTGCGGCGGCGCTTCCCGAACATCCAGGGACCGCCGGCCCAGGACATTTGCTACGCCACCGAGAACCGCCAGCGGGCGGTGAAGGCCATTACCGGCCGCTGTGACTTGCTGCTGGTGGTGGGCTCCGGAAACAGCTCCAATTCCAAGCGGCTGGTGGAGGTGGCCGGCAACGTCGGGCTGCGCGGCTACCTCATCGAAGACGAAACAGCCATCGATCTGCGTTGGCTGGACCGGGTGCGGTCGGTGGCGCTCACCGCCGGCGCCTCGGCGCCGGAGCACCTGGTCCAGCGGGTCATTGCGTTTCTCAAGAAGCATGGTTTTACGGAGCTTCAAGAAGTCGAAGTGATAGAGGAGGACGTTCGGTTTGCGCTCCCCCCCGAATTGGTGGCCGTTCCCGCGGGGCCGGGCGCCAGACTGGCGCAGGTATGAATCCGCTCGACCGCCTCGGCCCGGCCGTCACCGAGCCGGCCTGGATTTCCTTCGCTCCGAACGTGAGTTCGGCGCTGGAAGCGGCCCGCCGCCATCTTCTCGACCTCCGCTATCCGGAGGGCTACTGGCTGGGCGAGCTGGAAGCCGACACCACGCTGGAGTCCGACTACATCCAGATGGAGTATTTCCTGCGCGCCCCGCGCCAGGAGAAGATTCGCAAGGCGGCCGCCTACATTCTCGAGAAACAACTGCGGGAAGGCGGCTGGAACATCTTCGAGGGCGGCCCGCCGAATGTCAGCGCCACGGTCAAGGCTTACTTTGGGCTGAAGCTGGCGGGCTATTCCCCCCAGGAACCGCGCCTGCAGCGGGCCCGCAAAGTGGCCCTGGAGCTGGGCGGCGTTCAAGCCGCCAACAGCTTCACTAAGATCTACCTGGCCTTCTTCGGGCAGTACCCGTGGTCGGCGGTGCCGGCCATTCCCCCCGAGGTGGTCCTGGTGCCCGAGTTCTCCTACTTCAGCATTTATGAAATGTCTTCGTGGACGCGGGCCATCCTGGTGCCGCTTTCGATTGTCTGGGCGCATCACCCGCACCGGCCCATTCCACCCGGCGCCGGCATCGACGAAATCTTTCGCGACGGCCGGCGGAACCTGGGCATGTCGCGCGATCCGGCCAACCTGACCTGGCGCAATTTCTTCCTCACCGTGGACCGCTCCCTGAAGCTGGTGGAACGCTTGTGGTTCAAGCCGCTGCGTTCGCAGGCCATTCGCGCCGCCCAAGCCTGGATGCTGGAGCGCTTCAGCAAGTCCGACGGGCTGGGCGCCATCTATCCCGCCATGATGAACGCCATCTTCGCCCTGGACTGCCTGGGTTACGAGCGCGATCATCCCCTGATGCGCCGGGCCATGAACGAGTTCTACCGCTTCGAGATCGAGGAGCGCGAGACGCTGCGCATGCAGCCCTGCCTCTCGCCGGTCTGGGATACGGCCATCGCGCTGTATGCCTTGCTGGTGGCCGGAACGCCGCCGGAAGACAGCCGCGTGGTGGAAGCCGCCGACTGGTTGCTGGCCCGGCAAACCACCAGGAAGGGCGACTGGCAGGTGAAGAATCGCCGCGCCGAGCCCGGCGGCTGGGCCTTCGAGTTCGCCAACGAGTATTACCCCGACGTGGACGATACGGCCATGGTGCTGCTGGCGCTGGATCGCGCCCGGGCCACGAATCCCGAGCGGCTGCAGGTTGGCATCCGGCGCGGCCTGGCCTGGATGCTGAGCATGCAGGGCTCCGACGGGGGCTTCGCCGCCTTCGACGTGAACAACAACCACGTGGTGCTGTGCCGCGTGCCCTACGCCGACCACAACGCCATGCTGGACCCCTCCTGCGCCGACATCACCGGCCGCACACTGGAGGCCCTCTCCTGTTATGGCTACCGGAAAGGTTCCACGCCCGTGGACCGCGCCATCGAGTACCTGAAGCGCACCCAGGAACCGGAGGGTTGCTGGTTTGGGCGCTGGGGCGTCAACTACATTTACGGCGCCTGCTTCGCGCTGCGCGGGCTGCGCGCCGCCGGAGAGGACATGCGCGAGGGCTACATTGTCCGCGCCATCGAATGGCTGCGCGCCGTCCAGAACCCCGACGGCGGCTGGGGCGAAAGCTGCGACTCCTACGACAACCCGGACCTGAAGGGCATGGGCCCCAGCACCGCCTCGCAAACCGCCTGGGCCCTGCTGGGGCTGTTCGCTTTCGGCGACTACGGTTCCTCCAGCGTGTGCCGCGGCCTGGAGTTTCTCGCGAATTCGCAAACCGCCGAAGGAACCTGGCACGAGCCCTACTTCACCGGCACCGGGTTCCCGCGCGCCTTCTACCTGCGCTACCATCTGTACCGGCACTATTTCCCCTTGCTGGCGCTGGCCGAACACGCGCAGGCGACGGCGCAGAACAAGGTTTCAGGTGCCAGGCGCCAGGTGCCAGGAGTATTAAACCTGGCACCTGGCACCTGACCAACATGCGATTCCCGATTTCGCTCACGGCCTCGTTGGCCGCGTACATCTTCAAGAAGAAGCTTTCCAACGGCCAGGTCCGCTTCCAGCTGGTGCTGATGCTGGAGCCGCTGCATGCCTGCAACCTGACCTGCACCGGCTGCGGCCGCATCCGCGAGTACCAGCAGACCATCTCCCAGTCGCTGACCGTGGAGCAGTGCCTGCGCGCCGTCGATGAGTGCGGCGCGCCGGTGGTTTCCATCTGCGGCGGCGAGCCGCTCATTTACCCGCCCATCAGCGAACTGGCGCGCCGCATCCTGGAGCGCAAGAAGCACATCTATCTGTGCACCAACGGCATGTTCCTGGAGAAGCGCCTTGGGGAGTTCACCCCCTCGCACCGCTTTTTCTTCAACGTGCACCTGGACGGCCTGGAGAAGACGCACGACATGTGCGTGGAGCGCCAGGGCGTATTCCAGGCCGCGGTCGCCGGCATCCGCGCCGCCAAGCAGGCCGGCTTCATGGTTTGCACCAACACCACCGTCTACAAAGAAACCGACATGGCCGAGATCCGCGATTTGTTCCAGTACCTGCACGGGCTGGGCGTGGACGGCTTCATGCTTTCTCCCGGCTACTCCTACCAGGCGGTGGGCAGCAAGGAAATCTTTATGGGCCGCGAGGACATTCACGAGAAATTCCGCCAGGCCGAGTCCTTGCTGAAGCGCTTCAAGCTGAATACCTCGCCGGTTTACCTCGAGTTTCTCAGGGGTGAGCGGCAGCTAAGCTGCGCCGCCTGGGCCAATCCCACCTACAACACCTGGGGCTGGAGAACGCCCTGCTACATGATCACCGATGGCCATCACCAGACCTTCGCCGAGTTCCTTCAGCAGACGCCATGGGAGAAATACGGTTACGGCCGCGACCCGCGCTGCGAGCGCTGCATGATGCACTGCGGGTATGAACCGGCGGCGGCACTGGGCCTCAACCGCAAGCTCGGCGACAGCCTGAAGATGGCCCTCTGGGCGCTGACCTAAAAACAGACCAATAAGGCATCTATTATCAGGCGTCCGCTCCCCACGTGCAAGTGCCCCGTTTTCAGCGCGTTGCAGAGCATTCCCTGCGGGCAGCCAACCGCCGCTGCCACCTTTCAGGGCCGAAGTGCTTTATTATCAGTAGCTTGTGGGTGGTCGCGACAGCCACCTGCTAATACAGGTGGAGAGCAGGTGAACGAGCCCCACCTGTCCGAAATTACGATCTTCTATACCATATTTCATTATGACATACGTGTCAAGCCCTGGAGCCCTTTTTCAGCATCCGGCCGTTGAAAACAAACCAAATATAGTCCGGACAGGGCCAACTAATGCTTGACGGGCATAGAGCTTCGTCCTAATCTAGGGGTGTAAGTTCATCCACCCTGTTTCCTTCGAAAGAAGGGTTGCGGAAGCCGCCTCACGGCGGCTTTCGCGCTTTATGGCGCGGACCAACGTCTACATCGAAGGAAGGTTTGGCGATCGGTAGTGGGTCAGTTTGAGTTAAGGGTAGTGGGCTACTTTGAAATTCGTTGGCGCACGGCCTGAGGGTGAACCCGGCTAGGCAAGCTGGTCACCCCTTGACGCCCGAACCCCTCACGCCTGGGCGCCGAGGGAGATGATCGGTGTCGGTCAACAATCGGGTATGTGTTTCGCAACGCAATCGCGGTCTATTCGCAGGTAGCGAACCATCTTTCTGATGTGCCCGAGTTCAATGTTGTCGTGTTTTGGCAGGCTCCGGTAGACCTTTCCGTTGTATTGAACGACCCGGCTATGTGTTGCCCATCGCACCGGGGATCCGGGGGCGCAGTTTTCCAGCATCCGAGATACGATGTTAAAGGATACAGCAGCAGACATTCTTAAGCCGAAGCCACGACGGGGAAGCGGCCAGGCGCTTCCGCTGGTAGGAAATACATATCTCGCACATTGTCGCTGGGCATGAAACGCTTGTGTTCCCCATCCAACCGCTCAGCCGTTATCTGCGTGGGACGGTTTTCCGGTGCTTCCCTTGGCAAGTCAGAGAACGGCGGGGGCGGGACGATATTGCCAGAGCGCATAGCGATTACGGCGTCCTCCCATCTTCGCTCTTCTTCTGTGTCAGGCTCGTAGAAGAAGCGTTCGACTTCTTGCTTGAACGCTTCAAACGTCCTCCGTTCGCCTGCGATGTCGAACAGGACCTCTTTGTACCTGTTCCGAAAACGCAGAAACGTCTCTTGTGGAGTGTCGCCAGTTTCGGCGATTGCCGCAGGGCGCACTCCATACATCCACCACTTCCCGTCTTCTTTCAGCATCAACGCTCTTCCGCACAGCGTGATTCCGGCTAGGAACGCATCTCCAGAGATCGCGTCTCTGAATGTGAACATCACCGGATGGTGATTGATTTCAGGCATTCGGACTCCTGTGGAACTCCACAAGGGGGGATTCGGACGCTCCGTGGCATTGGCTCACTTCAATCAAGTCGAGCACAATACAATAGCAAACGTGGTTGTCAAGTCCAAATGTTGTTCCACCCATTGGCCAATGAACGGCACTGTACCCCACAGGTTGTATAACGCACGCCCGCAAAACGGCAAGACGCTAATAGGGCAGCTCGGCGAGTTGCGCGCCTACTGCGACAGCCGGGGCTGGGAAATCGCTGGCGAGTATGTAGACCAAGGCATCAGCGGCTCAAAGGAACGGCGCCCGCCCCTGGATCGCCTGATGGCGGATTGCCGCCGGCGCCGGGTTGATGCCGTCGTGGTTTACCGCTATGACCGCTTCGCGCGCAGTCTGCGGCACTTGGTTAACGCCCTGGGCGATTTCGACGCCTTGCCCCCTGACATAAAAGAATCAAAATTGGCACGGGCACTCACGGACCACAATCAGGCCGACGGGCCGCCGCCGTCTTAATGGTGTGGCACCCCCGGTCAAGGCCGGTCGCTTTCCAGGATTTCGGTTTCCTCTTTTCGGCTTGGCGGGCGCCGCTTCCTTCCTGGAAGCTGGGCAGGCAGGCCGCCGATCACCTGCCAATCGCCCGCGAGTCCTTGTCGCCTGGCCGCCATTGAGCCGATCACCTGGCGGCAGGTCGAGGCGGGCGGCTGACCTTGTTTCACTGGCGGGCGGGGGCGGGGGACCGCGGCGCCCAGGCCGGCAGGCGGTCGAGGTGGAAGCGTGGCAACCGGGACGCGTCTGCTTTCCGCGCGAGCGCGCGTTACGATGTCTTTAGGTGTACCCGATACCGGAATTGATCGCTGAACTGGGCGCCCAACGAGGGGTTGCCGGCCCCATCCGCCTCCTGGTTATGGAGCGCGAGCATCCTCGCCTGCCGTGATGGAGCGCGCCCGTCCTCGGGCGCATCTTCGCGGGATGCGGGCGGGGACGCCCGCGCTCCTATGCTTCTCTATTGCCTGCTCGCCTTCGCGCGCTGCCGAACTCCCACTCCTCCGGCTTCGCGCAAAGCCCCGCCTTCACCGGGTTCCCTTCGATGTATCGTCTGGCCCGTGCAAAATGGTCCCCATCGCGAATGTAGCGATCAAAATAATCCTCCTGCCAGAACTTGCCCTTGCTCCCCGACACAGCGTTCGCCTGCCTCGCGCTGAGGGATTTCCAGCCGCCGATGATCACTCGCAAGTACCAACCTTCCACCGGAGTGGCCAGGACGTGGACATGATTCGGCATCACCACCCAAGCGTGCATCCGATAGCGTTGCCCGTCGAAGTAAAGCAAGGCGTCTTCGACAATTCGGGCAATCCGCGCATCTCGCAGCCAGGCCTTGCCGTGGCCCTGGTCGAGATACCCCTCGATTCGGCGCCGAAGTTTGTCTTTCGCTTCTTGCTCGCCAAGGCAGGCGAGTTCGAGGGTCCATCCCTCGATAAGGCCCTTCGGTAGCGAATCCGCCAAGCGAAACGTAATGAACTGTGAGATCGCGCCGCCGTCGAAGTGCGGCAAATAGCCGCGCGAGTACCAGCCGATTCGCCCCCGTCTGTCCATAGCGTTCCTGAGGTTCTCGCGATGGAGCGCGCCCGGACCGCGTCCGCCTGGTGAGGGCCACCGCAAAGGCCGCCCCGTCCAAGCCATCCGGTACTGCAATTCGCTATTCCCTTTTTGCCGCTTTGGGCGTATTGTTACCCCAAAGATCGTAGCAGGAGGCGGTTATGCTGCGGCGTGTATCTGCTGGGGTGGTTTTGCTTTTCACCCTGTTCGCTGTTTCCCTGTTCGCCCAAAGCCCTACAGCCAATATCGTCGGCCGTGTGGTGGACCAGACGGGGGCGGTCATCCCGGACGCCAAAATCCGCGTCCGTCATGTGGAGACCCGCGACCTTCGCGAAGTGGCTACCGACGCGAGCGGCGAGTACACGGTGGCGAACCTCACTCCCGGACATTACGGGATCATGGTGGAAAAGGAGGGCTTCAAGCGCCTCGATGAACGCGGCCTGGAACTGGAGATCGACCAGACCGCGCGGCTCGATTTCGAGTTGCAGGTTGGAGCCATGACGGAAGTGGTCGAGGTGACGGCATCGGCGCCGCTGCTGAACACCGAAAGCGCGATGAAGGGCGACGTGGTCGCGGCCCGCGAGATGGTCGACATCCCGCTGGATGGCCGCGATTTCGCCGACCTGGCCTACCTGGTGCCGGGTGTAAGCGAGAAGGCGCAGGGGGCCAGCGGGTCGAACTTCGCCGTCAACGGGGCCCGCACCGACAACACCAACTTCATCATCGACGGGTTCAACGACCAGAACCCGCGGGGCGGCGCGGCGCAGGCGCGGCCGCCCATCGACGCCATGATGGAGTTCAAGATGCAGACCACCGGCTACTCGGCCGAATACGGGCGTCTGGCCGGCGGCACCATGAACATGGTGCTGAAGTCGGGCACCAACCGTTTCCACGGCAGCGTGTTCGAGTTCGTTCGCAACGACGTGTTCGACGCGCGCAACTTCTTCGACCCGGAGAAGGCCAAGCTGCGGCGCAATCAGTTTGGCACGGTGTTCGACGGGCCCGTCAGGATACCGAAGCTTTACAACGGACGCGATCGCACCTTCTTCCTTTTCAACTGGGAAGGCTACCGGCAGTCGCAAGCGTCCAACGCCATCGACATCGTGCCCACGGCGCTGGAACGGCAGGGCGATTTCACGCAGACACTGGTGCAGGGGAAGCACGTTGCGCTTCTGGACCCGGCGGCCACGGGGACCTGCGCGGGAACGAAACTGGCCTGCTTCCCGGACAACAAGATCCCGGCGGCTCGCTTCGATTCGATCGCCAGGCAGGTCTTGGCTTATTTCCCGCTGCCCAATCGCGCGGGTGTGGACAATTTCTATGCGAGCGTGAACGATCCCGACGTGTGGGACAGCTTCGTGGGCAAGGTCGATCACCGCATCCGGTCCGCCGACAGCGTCTCGTTCCGTTTCCTGAAACGGTTTAATCGCAACACCAACCCCTTCAACGGTAGCAACACGGGCCTCTTCGGTTACAAGCAGCGCCAGACCCAGATGCTGACCGGGCTCAACTACAACCGCATCTTCAGCGCCACGCTGATCAACGAGTTCCGGATGGGCATGTCGCGCACCAACCAGCGCGAGATCCACTTCCAGCAGGGCCACGACTACGCCTCGGAATGGGGGCTGAAGGGCTTCACCACGGACCCCTTCCTCACCGGCTTCCCGCTTTTCAAAGTCACGAACATGGTCCAGCTTGGAAACGCGGCGAATAAGCCCGTGCTCTTTAGGGTGAACAACCTGCAGTGGGCGGACACGCTCACCCTGGTCAAGGGGCGCCACCTGATGAAATTCGGCGCCGACATCCAGCGCACCCAGTTCTTCCAGCCTTACTACAACAACAACCGGGGCACCATCAGTTTCAACGGGCGATATGCCGGGGTGGCGTCTCCCGTTCTGACATACGCGGCCCCGGCTTACGCCCTCCCCTTCGCCGATTTCCTGCTGGGGCTGCCGAATCAAACCAAGCGGACGGTGGGCGTCAACCCCAACTACCTGTTCATCACCAGCTATGGTTTCTTCGCGCAGGACGATTTCAGGGCCACGCGGTCGCTGACTTTCAATATCGGCTTGCGCTATGAGATTCCCAAGCCGCCGATGGAGAAGTACGGGCGCTTCTCTAATTTCGTGCCCGAATTTCAGAAACTCATCATTGCCGACGATAAGACAGTCCCCAACTTCCAGCAGGTAATCGCCGACGCGGGGCTGACCGGAAAGGTCTCGCTGGCGCGCGATATCGGCTTTCCGCAGTCGCTGATCTACGCCAATTACCACTGTTTGGCGCCGCGCTTCGGTTTTGCCTGGCGGCCGTTCGGGCGCCAGACGACGGTCGTTCGCGGCGGCTACGGCATCTTTTACGGCAACAACCTCTGGAACCCGGTTCGCAACAACCTGGGGAACGTGTTTCCGTTCAACGTGGAGCAGACGTTCAGCAAGAACGCAAACCTCACCCTCCAGAACCCGCAGGGAGTCACTCCCAGTACCGACGGCGTGCTCACGCCAAACGGATTCCAGGCCTACCCGACTCCGCAGTACCTGCAAAGCTGGAACCTGACGGTGGAACGGGAAGTGGGCAAGGGGTCGGCGGTGGAAATCGCCTACGTGGGGTCCAAGGGCACGCACCTGGGAAGGGTATACAACATCAACCAGCCCTTCCGGCTGGCCGAGTACAAGGGCAATTTCCCGCGTCCCTATTCCGGCTTCAACGACATCGACTATTTCGGGTTCGGCTTCAACTCGATTTACAGCGCCGGGATCGTCACCGTGCGGAAGCGCTTCGCGCGCGGCGTGTTCTATCGAATGAACTACGTCTACAGCAAGTCGATCGACAACGCTTCGCAAATCGCCGACACGGCGGACGGCCAGATGGCGGTGCAGAATGTTCGCGACCTGAGATCGGAGCGCGGCCGCTCCGACTGGGACGTGGGCCACAGCTTCACCACCATGTTCATGTACGACCTGCCCTTCCGCGGGAATCGATTGCTGAACAACTGGCAGATTGCCGGAACCGGCCGAATGCAGACGGGCCGGCCCTTTACCCCGAACCTCAGCGGCCAGCAACTGGACCAGGGTGAAGCCAATCGTCCCGATCGCCTCAGCAAGGGAACACTGCCGAATCCGGGCCCCGACATGTGGTTCGACCTGACGGCATTTCGGCCGGTTTCCACCGATTCGTTCCGCTTCGGCACGTCCGGCCGCAACATCATCGATGGTCCGGGACTGCTCAGCCTCAATGTCTCGCTCATCAAGAGGATTCGCGTCCGAGAACGCGGCACCATGCAGTTCCGCGCCGAGATGTTCAACGCCCTGAACCACCCGAACTTCAACCTGCCGAACAAGACCATCAACGCGCCGGACGGCGGGGTGATCACCGCCGTCGGCACCCCGCGGCTGATGCAGGTCTCGCTGCGCTACCAGTTCTGACACTTGCCCATCCGCAGATTAAGGACGCTTCGGAATCTGCGTAATCTGCGTAATCTGCGGATGGGTTGTGCTAACTTCGGGCCATGGCGGTCCTGGTGACAGGAGCGACAGGGTTCATCGGCGGCCACGTGGCCCGGCTGCTGGCGGCGCGCGGCGCGTCGTTGCGCGTGCTGGTTCGCCCGCAAAGCCGCCTGGACAACCTCGAAAGCCTGAAGGCGGAGCGGGTCGTGGGCGATCTCCGCGACCCGCGCTCCCTGGAAACGGCGGTGCGGGGCTGCGATACGGTGTTTCACGTCGCCGCCGATTACCGCCTCTGGTCGCCTGATCCCCGCGAGTTGTACGAGAGCAACGTTCAGGGCACGGCCAACCTGCTGACGGCGGCGGCCCAGGCCGGCATGAAACGCGTAGTCTACACCAGCACGGTCGGCACCATGCGCCCGCCCGCGCCCGGCCACCTCAGCGATGAAGGCGCGCCCGTGTCCCTCCGGGACATGGCCGGCGATTACAAGCGCTCGAAATTCCTGGCCGAACAGACGGCCTTGCAATTTGCGGCGCGGGGCCTGCCGGTGGTGATCGTGAACCCCACGGCGCCGGTCGGCGAGGCCGACGTCAAGCCCACCCCGACCGGCAAGATCATCCTGGATTTCCTGCTGGGGCGGATGCCCGCCTACATCGATACCGGAGTGAACGTGGTCGATGTCCGGGCGGTGGCGGAAGGGCACCTGCTGGCGGCCGAGCGCGGCCGGGTGGGCGAGCGCTACATACTCGGCGACCGCAACATGACCCTGCGCGAGATTCTGGAAACGCTGGCGCGCCTTACCGGCCGGCCGGCGCCGCGCTTCCGCATTCCCTATGCGGTGGCCTACGGGTTCGCCGTTTTCGACACCTTCCTGTCGCGCCGCACCGGCCGCCCGCCCAGAGCCCCGCTCGATGCCGTCAAGATGGCGCGATACAAGATGTTCGTCACCTCGGCGAAGGCCGAGCGCGAACTGGGCTACCGGCCCGGCTCGGCCGAAGAGGCGTTGGAACGCGCGGTGCGCTGGTTTGAAACTCAGGTTTCAGGTTCCAGGTTTTAGGTTGCAGGTTAGATACCGGAATCCGCGCACGGGTCGGCCTGGAACCTGGAACGTGGAACTTGGAACCGCAAAAGATGATCGGCGTTGTTTTTGCGCTAAAGCGGGAGGTGGTGCGGCTGGGCGCCAATGCTGCCCCAGCGGTGAGTGGCGTGGGGCGCGAGCGCGCGGCGCGCGCGGCCGAGGAACTGATCGCGCGCCACCCGATTTCCGCGCTGATTTCCGCCGGGTTTGCCGGCGCCCTTTCGCCGGCCCTCAAGGTGGGCGATTTGGTGGTTGACACCTCGCTGGCGGAGTGGCAAATGGCGGCCGCGCGCCACGGCGCGCGCCAGGGTCCCGTGCTGGCGCTCGAGCACGTGGTGCGGACGGCAGCCCAGCGGGCCAGGTTCGCAGCCACCGGCGCGTTGGCCGTGGATACGGAATCGGGCGCGGTAGCCGGCGCGGCCGCCCGGCACGGCTTGCCCTTCGCCAACGTGCGGGCGATTACCGACACCGCCGCCCGCGACCTGGTCTTGGATTGGGACCACTGCCCGGCCCCCGACGGCCAATTCCGCCTCCTGCCGCTTCTTCGCCATGCCGTC
>JAPKYU010000415.1 GCA_026394175.1 Acidobacteriota bacterium
CGCTGTGCCAGGGAGGGCAAACGAATGTTCTCGCGGCGCGATTTGTTGCGGGCCCTGGGCGCCGCGGCCGTTGTGCATCGCCTGCCCAGCGGACTGTGGGCCGAGGAATTGCCGTACCGGCCGCTGGGCCGCACCGGCCGCGCCGTGGTCCCGCTGGCGCTCGGCGGGCAGGCCACGCTGCAGTACCCGACCAATTACTTCGACCCCCCCGACATCATCGTGCGGGCCGTGGAGCTGGGCCTCAACTATCTCGACACCGCCAACGCCTACGGGCCCAGCCAGGCGCAGTACGGCATGGCGTTCGACCACATTCACCTGAAACCCAACGACCCGGACTACAACGCGGCCCTGCGCGAGCGGCTCTATATCGCCTCAAAAACCAGCAACCGCTATTCCCGCAATCGCAGCCAGCCCAACGCCGCCACCGCCATCAGCGACCTGAAAAACACCATGACCCAGGTGTTCGGCGACGCCAGGGGCTACGTTCCGGAAGGCGCATACCTGGATTGCTTCCAGCTTCACAACCTGGGCAGCATCACTCAGGTGGACCAGATCTATGCGGGCCTGGACCGCCGCGACGACCCGCAGGTTGATCCGCTGGGCGCGCTGGCGGGCCTGCTGGATTTCCGCGATGGCGCCAACCTCACCGGCCTGAACCCGGAGAAGAAGCGCTGGATCAAGCGCATCGGCATGACCGGCCATCCGGCCGACGTGCTGATGAACTGCATGCAGCGCGACCAGTCGCACATCCTGGAGACGCTGCTGCTGCCCATCAACGTGAATGACCGCCGTTATTTCTCCAACCACCTGAACGCGGTGCCCGTGGCGCGGGCCCGAGGCATGGCGGTGATCGCCATCAAACTGTTCGGACAGGGAGCCATCTACAACCGACCGACGAATCCAACTGTCATCCAGACGGTCGGCGTTCCGGGCGGCGTGGCGCCGGCCGACTTGATTCGCTACACGCTATCATTGCCGGGCGTGGACGCGGCGGCCGTGGGAATCGGGCACATCAACCGCAACGATCTCTCCGACGATCAACTCGTCGCCAACATCCAGGGCGCGGTTGCCCCATCCGCTTCCCCGGCCGAGCTGCTGGCCATCGAGAGCCAGGTAGCGCAGATCCACGGTACGAGCACCAATGGCAGCTTCCAACCGGCCTACAAGGGTTTGCAACAGCCGACCGGTGTTCAGGTGGCGCGCGACGCCGACCGCGTCATCATCCGTTGGAACACGGCGCTGGCCGGCGACCAGCCCATCCATGCCTACCAGGTTTACGCCGGCGCAAACCTGGTCGCCACTGTGCCGTTCACCCCGCAGACCACGCTGGATCCGCTGTCGCTGACGGTGCCGGCCTCCGCTATTCCCGGTGACCCCATCCGGGTGGTGGCTACGGTGAACAGCCCCTTCCCTCCCCGCCGCAGGTAGGAACAGGTAAGGTACCTGCAAAATTCGATTTGAGACAACAGAGCCGCGAGCGTCAGCGAGCGGGTGCCCCGCAAGGCCAACGCAGCGCTGCGCCAGCACCCGCTCGCTGACGCTCGCGGCTCTGTTGCTGCGCCCATTCTGTAATTAGGCTTCGGTTCTTTCCTGCAGCCTGCAGCCTGGGTTACAGCGTTTGGGTATACTGTAGCGGCGTCCTGACGATGATTCTGCCCAAGCTTACGCCCGGCCGCGGCATCCTGGCGCTGTTGTTGCTCACAGGGTCGGTGTACGTCAACTCGCTCGGCGGCGAGTTCATCATCGGCGATGACTACAACGTGTACTGGAACAACCCGCGCATTTTGACGGAAACGGTGTCGGGCGCGTTCCGCCTGGACGCTTACCAGGCCCTGCCGCAGAAGCACCCCTACTATCGGCCGCTGGCGTTCCTGGCGCACTCCTGGCTGGCCCGCATCACCGGCCGCCAACCGTTCGGGCTGCACCTGGCCTCGGTGCTCTTCCATGCCGCGGCCGGTGTGCTGAGCTTCCTGCTGCTGGCCGGTTTCTTTGAGATGCGGGTCGCCTGGCTGGCCGCCGCGCTGTTTCTGGTTCACCCGCTGCACGTCGAGGCGGTGGCCTGGATGGCCGGATTTCCGGAAGTGCTGGCCGGGACGCTGGCCATGCTGAGCCTCTACTGCCTGGTTCGAGCCCCTGGCATTTCGGATTGCGGATTGCGGATTGCGGATTCCCGGCGGGCAGGAAAAGAAAGAAATCCGAAATCCGAAATCCGAAATCCGAAATTCTCCTGGCTGGTTCTGGCCTGCGTGGCCGCCGCGCTGGCCTGCCTCGCCAAAGAGACCGCGCTGGCTCTGCCACTGCTCGCCGTTCTGTTCGCGGGCCGGCGCGCATGGCCGCTGTTCGCCATCGCCGCCGGGACGCTGCTGGCGCGGATGCTGGTGCTCGGCGCTCACTCGGCTTCCCTGCCCCCGCGCCCGGTGACGCAGCACCTGCGAATCCTCGCCGCTGCCGCGGTTCATTATGCGAAGAAGCTGGTGTGGCCCTGGCCGGTGGCGCCCGAGTACGAGTTGGGCCAGGCAACCTGGATCTGGCTGCTGGTTCTGACCGGCTGCGCGCTGGCCGCCTGGCTCGCCTGCCGCCGCGCGGATGCGCGGCTGGCCGTGCTGATGATCCCGGCTTCCCTGGCGCCCGCGCTTGCCGCCAGCATAGTGTTCTTCAGTGATCTTCGCTTTGTGGGCGACCGGTTCGCCTACCTGGCGGTGCTGGGGGTCGCGCTGCTGGTTGCCCTGGCGGCCCGCCGCGCCGCGGGCCTGGTGTTGGCGCTGGCGCTGCTGGGGGTGTGGAGCGGCATGTCGGCTCTCGCCGCCCGCGATTGGGGTGATTCAGAAAGGCTGTGGGCGCATGCGCTGCGCGTCACCCCGCGCTCCAAGACCGCGGTTCTGGCCCTGGGTGAGTGCTACTACACGACGTTTCGGTTTGAGGATGCCGCGCGCGTCTACCGCCACGGCCTGCAATTCCGGCCCGGCGACCGGGATTACCTCGATTCGCTGAGGAACGTCGGCCGCCTGCCGGCATCCGCAACCGACAAGGGGACAAGCCGATGACCGCCGCCGGCGGCTGGCTGACCACAACTCGGGGCGCCGCCGGCATCATGCTCCTCGCCGGCCTCGTCTATGCCAACTGTCTTGGCGGCGGATTTTTGCTCGACGACGAAGAAATCTATCTAAACGACCCCGCGATGCGGGCGCAGACCGTCGGCTCGGCGTTCAGCCGCACGCCCCCGGTGTTCCTGCCCCATCACAAAGGGTTCTACTACTACCGGCCGGTCACCATCCTGGCGCACTCCTGGCTGTTGCGGATCTTCGGCGCCGAGCCCTTCGCGCTGCACCTGGTCTCGGTGGCGCTGCACGCCGCCGCCGGCATCCTGGTTTTTCTGTTGCTGGCCGAGATGGCCGGACTCCGGGTGGCATGGCTGGCGGCCGCGCTGTTTGTGGTCCATCCGCTGCACGTGGAAGCCGTGGCCTGGATGGCCGCCCTGCCGGAATTGCTTGCCGGCCTGCTGGTTTTGCTGAGCTTGTATTGCCTGGTTCGATCCCACGGCATTTCGGATTGCGGATTGCGGATTGCGGATTGCGAGCAGGTACGAAATCCGCAATCCGTCCGCCGCGGCGGACGAAATCCGAAATTCCTCTGGCTGGCCCTGGCCTGCCCGGCGGCCGCGCTGGCCATCCTCACCAAGGAAACAGGCGCAGTGCAGCCGCTGCTGGCCGCCATCCTGGTGGGGTGGGCCGCCTGGCCGTGTTTTCTGACCGCGGCCGGGATCCTCTTGCTCCGCTACTTTGTCCTCGGCTCCGCCGCTGCTTATCTGCCGCCGCGGCCCTTCTGGTCGCAGGTTTACCTGATGGCATCGGCGCTCGTGCATTACGCGCGAAAAACGGTATGGCCGTGGCCGCTGGCTTCCGAATACAACCTGCGCCAGCCGCTGGCCGTCTGGGTGATTTGCGCTGTGGCATTCGCGCTGCTTTTGTGGCTGGCACAGCGGTGGCCGCCCGCGCGCTTGGGCATGTTGCTGTTTTTCGTTGCCCTGGCCCCGGCCGTCGCCGCCAGCCTGGTTTTGCCGGGCATGCGCCAGGCGCAGGACCGCTACGCCTATTTGGCAGTTCTGGGATTGGCGTTTCTGATCGCGCTGCTGGCGCGCGGGCGGGCGGCCACAGGGGCGGTGCTTGGCATTCTCATCCTGTGGAGCGCGCTTTCCATTCGCGCCACCGGCTACTGGCGCGACCCGGAGGCCCTGTGGTCGCAGACGCTGCGCGTCACGCCCCTTTCCCGAAATGCGGTGCTGGGCTTGGGCGAGTGGTATTGCTCGACGCGGCGCTTCGCAGACGCCGAGCGCGTATACCGGCAGGGACTGGCGTATCGGCCGAACGATCCCGACATCCGCGCTTCGCACCAGGCGGTGCTGAAGGCGCTGCGGCAAAATTAACCACGGATGAACACAAAGGAACACGGATAAACGCGGATAAAACGTCATTGCTGCTCAGTTGACATATGCAGTTCAGGGGAATCCGGATAACGACGGGCCGGGCGGCAGCCGCGCTGGTGGTGCTGGCCATCCTCATCTATGGCAACGCCCTGGGCGGCGGTTTCATCTGGGACGACGAATACCTCTACCTGGACAACCCCAACCTGCTGAAGGAAACCGTATGGTCGGCTTTTACCGGCGGCAACCCGTTCGCCTATATGACCAGCCCGCAGGCCTACACGGTGTACCGGCCCATCCAAGTGCTGGCGCACACCTGGCTGGCCCGGCTCACGCATTTGGACCCATTCGGCATTCACCTGGCTTCGCTGCTGGTTCACGCCGCCGGCGGGGTGCTGGTGTTCCTCCTGGTGCTGGAATTCGCTTCCCTGCCCGTCGCCTGGATCACGGCTGCCCTGTTCATCGCTCATCCGCTGCATGTCGAAGCCGTGGCCTGGATGGCGGCATTCTCGGAGGTTCTGGCCGCCTGCCTCATGCTGCTTTGCCTGTACGGGCTGGTGCGCGCGGAAAAACAGGTGACAGACGGCAGGCTACAGCCCACAGCCTACAGCCTACAGCCTATGGCCTGGCTGGCCGCTGCCTACATTGCTGCCGCGCTGGCCTTCCTGACCAAGGAAACCTCGCTGGGCCTGCCCCTGCTGGCGCTGTTCTTCGTCGGCTGGAGAAGGGCTTGGCCGCTATTTGGGCTGACTGCCGGCGCGCTGGCTCTGCGCTGGAAGGTGATCGGGTTGGCCTCGGCGGCGATCCCGCACAGGCCGCTGTGGCGGCACCTACACCTGGTTTGGATTGCCGCGCTGCAATACGCGAAGAAGATGATCTGGCCGTGGCCGCTGGCGCCCGAGTACTCCATGGAGCACTCGCTGCCGGCCTGGCTGCTGTTCGCCGCCGCCTGCGCGGCCGCGGTCTGGCTGGCCTGGCGCTCGCGCCGGATTCGCCTGGCGCTGGTGCTGGTTGTGGTTTCCCTGGCGCCGGCATCGGTCTGCGCCATATTCTTCGCCGCCCATCGTTTGGCGCAGGATCGCTTCGCCTACCTGGCGGTGCTCGGCGTCTGCCTGCTTGCAGGCTATGCCGCCGCCAGCCGGCCCGGCCTGGTTGCCTGCCTGGTCCTGCTGCTGCTGTGGAGCGGTCTTTCAGCCGCCGCCGTGCTCCATTGGCGCGACAGCGAGACATTTTGGAGCCACACCCTCCGCGTCACGCCGGATTCCAAGGTTGCCGCACTGGGGTTGGGATACTGCTACTACTCGACAAAACGATTCGCTGAAGCCGAGCGGGTCTATCGCCGGGCGCTGCTGCTGCGCCCAAACGACCCGGACCTGCTCCAATCGCTGGATGC
>JAPKYU010000034.1 GCA_026394175.1 Acidobacteriota bacterium
AGGTAGATCGACCGAGCAGTTGCGTTCTTCGGCGGCCAGGCATCGTGCGCGCGCCAGGCATTGGCGCCCGTTTCGAACACGTACGCCT
The DNA here is from genome assembly GCA_026394175.1 of Acidobacteriota bacterium. Taxonomy (GTDB): domain Bacteria; phylum Acidobacteriota; class Terriglobia; order JAJPHL01; family JAPKYU01; genus JAPKYU01. Next base: position 89 of record JAPKYU010000034.1, read on the forward strand.
CCGGCAGTTTCAGCTCGCCCTTCCCATTTGTAGCGGCGACCTTCAGGTCGCCATTGCGCGCGGCACCGGGCATGGCGACCTGAAGGTCGCCGCTACCTTTAAGGTAGTAATCGAAGAACGGCGCGAAGATGTTCTCGCGGTAGAACACGCCGGTCTTGGAACCAAAGCGCGCGTTGCCCAGCGCGTCGCCGTCGGACCGCAGCCAACCGCCGTGGAACCACGGCCCCATCACCAGGATGTTGTAAGTTCCGGGGCTGGATTTCTCGACCGCCTGGTAGACGTTCAGCGCGCCAAACAGATCTTCGGCGTCGAACCAGCCGCCCACGGTCATCACCGCCGGCTTGATGTTCTTCAGGTGTGGCCGCAGGTTGCGCGCCTGCCAGAACGCGTCGTAGTTCGGGTGCTCCATCATTTCGTTCCAGAAGCCGATCTGGCCCTTGAAGTACCGGGCGTTGACATTCGACAGCGGGCCGATGTCAAGGAAGAAGCGGTAGCCGTCGGGGGTGCCCGGCTCGAATCGCCGGCTGCCCTCCGGCCGCCCGAAGAGCGAGAGGAAGCCGAAGGAGTGGGCCAGGTACAGCGCGCCGTTGTGATGAAAGTCGTCGCCGACGAACCAATCGGCGATGGGCGCCTCCGGCGAGACGGCCTTCAGCGCCGGGTGGGCGTCGATCAGCCCAGCGGCGGCATAGAAGCCGGGGTAGGAAATGCCCCACATCCCGACGCGCCCGTTGTTCTGAGGCACGTTCTTCACAAGCCAATCCACCGTGTCCCAGGTGTCGGTGCTTTCATCGGTGTCGGCGGGACCGTTCTTGACCGGCTTGATGGGCCGGATGTTGACGAACTCGCCTTCCGACTTATTCCGGCCGCGCACATCCTGCGTGACGAAAATGTAGCCCTCGCGGGCGAACTGCTCCAGCACCAGCGCGTTCGGATACCTGTCTTCCCCGTATGGCCCGGCGCCGTACGGCGTGCGCGTCAGCAAGATGGGGTAGCGCCGCGAGGCGTCCTTGGGCACGTAGACGGCGGTAAACAGCTTCACGCCGTCGCGCATCGCAACCTGGTGCTCGTGCTTGGTGTAATTCGCCTTGATGTACTCGACGCCCTGCGGCCAAGCGGTGCCGGCCAGCAGCAGCCAAGCCAGAGCGATTGTGGTTGCGCGCCGCGCGGCGACAATTTTGGTTCTCATCAACTTCTCCCAAAAGGAATGAAGCATTGTACACGAGCGGGTCAAGGGGTGTTATGGGGGTGGTGGCGCCCGCTATTCCCTGATTGCCGCGGCGAGCGAAAAGACGGGCACCTGTTCGTACTTTCTCGGTGGCGGCTGGGTTCGGATGATCTCGTCCATGGCCTGAGTCGTCTCGGCAGACAGCCAGATGTGGCCACATTGCAGGCACACAAGCGCCGTCACATCCTCAAACCGATAAAGACGATCGCCCCATGGCTGCGTATGCGTGATGGTCCTTTTCTCCAGCGTCCCACCACATTCAGCGCAGATGGCGATTGGTTCCATGTTTACCCCTTCCGGCGGGTCCAGCCCGGATCATGGGCTAAACCGCAGCATGGCGTTCCGCCCCATCAACAACTCAGGTTAGCCGCAGATTCCGCAGATTCACGCAGATTTTATTTGTGCAATCCGCGAAATCTGCGGCTACGGTCTTTAGCGGTACGGGAAGGCGCTGCGCACCGGCGCGGGCATGGGCACGTCGCCCTTGATGGCCCGCCATAGAATCTGGTTCATCTCGTCGTCGTCGATGCGATCCACGTCGCTGAAATCCATGCGCGCCGATGCCTTTGCCCCCGGCGCCGTCTTCGCGTTGCGCTCATCCAGGTCCACCTCCGGCTTCACGGCGGAGTACGGCCGCAGGTCGGGCTTGGCGGTGAAGGCGGCGTGCATGGGCGTGGCGGCCGCGTCGTGTTGCGTCAGGGGCGGCAGCCCCAGGATCAGCTCCATGGTCCGCAGCATGCCCACCGTCGAGTACATGGTGCTGTCCACCGCGCCGCGCTTCACGTAGGGGCTGATGACCAGCGCCGGGGAGCGGTGCGCATCGACGTGGTCGGGGCCGTTCTGCGCGTCGTCTTCCAGCACGAACACCGCGGTTTCCTTCCAGTAGCGGCTCCGCGTGATGGCTTCGATGATGCGGCCCAGCGCCAGGTCGTTGTCGGCCACCATGGCCCGCGGCGTCCAGGCCCCGGGCCGCGTTCCGGCGGTGTGGTCGTTGGGCAAGCGCACGATCTGGAAGCGCGGCAGGTTCCCGTTCTTTTCGAACTCGCGGAACTCGCGCAGCCATTCGTCGGCCCGCTTCTGGTCGGAGTACTCCAGATCGAAGTTCCGGTAAAGCGGGTCGATGCGGCCTTCCAGCGCGGCCACGCGCGGCTTCACCGGCTGGCTGGGGTCCTTCGGGTTCTCGGTCCACTCGCCGTAGACCCGGAAGGTGATGCCGGCACGGATGGCGGCGTCCCACAGGTAGCCGCCGGGCGGCGTGGCAATGGGGTCCTCGCCCTCGAAATCATATTGCGGGCGGCGGCCCCCGTAATTGCTCGGCCAAATCTTCTCGACGTAGTCATTGGCCAGCGCCCCCATGGACCAGGTGTGGCCGCCGGCGCTGACGTCGGCGTTGACGTAGAAGTTGTCGAACAGCACGAACTCGCGCGCCAGGCGGTGATGGTTGGGCGTGACCGGCTCGCCGAACAGCACCAGCGACGGGTCGCCGTTGCCTTCTTTCATGTCGCCGAACACCTGTTCGTAGGTGCGGTTCTCCTTGATGATGTAGATCACGTAGCGGATGGGCGTGGTCCCGCCGGGCTTGGTGGGGATGACGGTGCCCGGCCCGCCGGCCGATTGCAGCACTTCATCGCGGTAGGGCGAGTTGGCCAGGGCCCGGTCGGTCAGGATCTTCAACTGGCCCTCATTGGGCGCATCCATAATGCTGAGCGAGCCCTTCTGGATGCGGCCCACGTATTGCGTCTCGGGGGTGCTGGGGCGGTCGGGTTGCGGCCCGCGCGGGTTGGGCATGCTGCCCTGCCCCTTGCCGTTGGCCACGTAGAGCCAGCGGCCATCGGGCGAGACGCGCACCGCCGTCGGGTACCAGCCGGTGGGGATGAAGCCTTCCACGCGGGATTCCTTGTCGCCGGGCGCGACCACGGCCACCACGTTGTTGTCGGCGTTGGCCACGTAGAGGCGGCTGCCGTCGGGGCTTAGCGCCAGGGCGTTGGGCGTGCTGCCGGGCGGCGACTTGGGCGTCAGGGCGATTGAAATGCGCTCGCGCACCGCGCCGCTCGGCGCGTCATGGACCCAGACGGCGTTGGTGTTGGCGCAGGCCACATACAGCCGGCCGCGTGCATCCAGCAGCATGTCGGAGGGGTGATCGCCCGTTTTGAAGGTGGCCCGCACCTGCCCGCCGGCCGCCTCGATGACGCTGATGCTGGATGCGCCCCAATTGCTCACGTATAGGCGCAGGCCGTCGGGCGCAACCAGCACTCGGTAGGGATGGATGCCGACGCGGATCTGCCGCTCGACGCCGCCCTTCTCCAGGTTCACTTCGTAGACCAGGCCGGCCTGCATGTCGGCCACGTAGAGGCGCCTGCCGTCCGGGTGCAGGGCGGCATCGCCCAGGAAGTTGGTGCGCACCCAGCGCGCTCCGCCGCGCGCCTGCGGATTGGCCAGGCCCTCGAACAGCTTGAACTCGCGCTCCGGTTTGACGGCCAGGTTGCTCGCGCCGCCGGGCGCCGCCGGCGTTTCAGCAAACGAGAACTCGCGCACCGTGCCGGCGTTGGCTTCGGGGACGTAGAAGCGGTCGCCGGCAGCGGTGATGGCCAGCCCCAGCCAGGCATTGCTCAAGGCCACCCGGGTGCCCCCGCCTTCGCGCCCCGGGTTCGCTGGGTCCAGGATCAGCAGCGACGGAGGCGTGTAGCCGGCGTTCAGCACGAACAGGTATTTGCCCCCCGGGTGCATGGCCATGGCCATCGGGAAGGTGTCGGGCAGCGGCACCTGGATGCCGGCCGGCGCCAGCCGCCACCCGTTGAACAGCAGGAAGCCGTTCTCCTTCATGCCCGGCCATTCCGGCCCCGGCGCGGCGGTCTGGAGCGTGGCCAGGGCGCACAGCAGCAAAAGAGCAAGCGCGCTTCGCATAAGCGAACAACTATACAACAGGTAGTGACGCCGGAACCGCACAGAGGCTGAGCGCGCAGAGAAGCACTGACGGCGGTGTGCGTTGACTTTTGGTCCCCTGGGAGGATATTGTGCAAAGAAACCCCCGGTGGAGGTTCCGGTTTTGCAGGTTGAAATCCAGCAAGTGTCTCAGACCACGCTGCTTCGACTGGAAGGCGACATGCGCCTGTGGGGCCATCCCGAGCTGGAAGAGAAGCTTCTGGATGCCTTCCGAGGCGGGCTCAATGACGAGGTGCGAGAGATCGTCCTGAACATGTGCGGGCTGACCAGCGTGGACACCATGGGAATTGCCGCGCTGGTCCGCGTGCTCATCGAGTCGACCAGGCGCAATCTGATTCTGAAGGTGATTCTGCCGCCGGGCACGGCGGGAGAATCGCTGCGCAGGGTTCGCATCTTCGAACCCTGGCCGGAATACCGCGAGGAGTCGGCGGCCTTGCGGGCCTCCGCGGCCGGCATGCCGGGCCGCGTCTGAAAAAAGGCTGCAGGCTACAGGCCACGGGCTGCAGGTAGCACGTGTGCCACCGGCGGCTTTGCCTGCAGCCTGTAGCCCGATTTAGCCTAACGAATGGGCACAACCATGGGAGCGGTGTCTGTTCCGCCCATGGAGATGACCAGCGAGGTGTTGCCGCTGGGCACGTTGTCCGGCACCTGGATGTTGATCTGGTACAGGCCCACGAAGCCGGGCGCCAGACCGGCATAGAGCATCTGCGCCGGCACGCCGCCCAGGGTCACCCTGGGCACGACCATGGTGCGGAGCGCGGCGGTGGCGGGCGCTCCCGTGGCCACCAGGCCTTCGACCGCGCCCAACCCCGTAGCCCACAACGTCAGGTAATCGCCGCCCTTGGCCCGGTTCTGCGAAGTTACCTGCGTCGTGCTGTTGGCGAAGAAGATGCCCGGAAGGCCTGCGACCAGGAAGACCCCAGGGTCGGCCGCGCGCAGGTAGACGGTCATCGGCACGCTGGGCAGATCGCCGGTGATCACCTGCACCTCCGCCGAATAGCTCCCGACCAACTCCACCGGCACCTGCACGTTCAGTTGGGTGTCGCTCACGTAGAACAGCGGCGCGGGAATGTCGTTAAAGAGCACGCGGACTGCGCCCAGTTGCGTGGGAAGCTTGCCTCCCACCAGGCCCGCCTGCAGGCCCTGCGCCGGACCCATACTGAGCCCGAAAATGGAAACGATGGAGCCGGGCGCCACGGTCTTTGACATAAAGCTGGCGCCGTTGACCACGCCGCCCTCGTTCACTTGCGGCAACGACACCCCGATTCCCAGCACCACCGGCAGCACCTGGGTGGCCTCGCCGGACACGGCGTTGGAGCTGAAGGTGACTTGACCTCGGTAGATGCCGACGGCCAGGCTCGCCGAAGAGACCACGATATCCACGGAAGAATCGGAGGCCGCTTCACCCGCCGCGGGCGAAGCCGAAAGCCACGACTGGTTGGAGGTCGCCGTCCATTTCAGCAGGCCCGTTCCCGTATTGAGCAGGGTTATCGGAATTTTCCTGATGAAAATACCGGCGGCCGGAAACGAAAGTGTGATGCTGCTGGTGCCCATCCGCATCACCGGTTTGGGGTCTTCGAGCAGGAGCGTGATGGGAACATTCACCGGCGAATTGGCCGCGCTGGGGTCGCTGATGGCGATGTTGCCGCGGTAGGTGCCCTTCAGCAAGCCTTCGATGTTGACATTCACGGCGACCGTCGAGCTGCTGCCGAACGATCCGCCGGTGCTTCTCGCCAGCAGCCAACTGCCGCCATCGACGGTGGACCAGGTGATGCTGGGGCGAAGCGACCCGGTGCCGGCGTTGTTGACGGTGACGGCCTGCAGCGAGGGGTTGGCGCCCAGTCCGGCCAGAAACAACAGCGAGGCCGGGGCAACGCTGATCAGGGCCCCACCCGTGCTCCCCACTACCAGCCGGACCGGGACATTGAGCGGGGAATTCATGGCCGCCGGGGACGTCACCGTCACTTTGCCCGTATACGTCCCCAGCGGCAGCCCGGCGCTCTGGATGCTCACGAACACGGTGCTGGCGTTATTGAAGGAGCCGCCGGTCGGCTGGGACAGCGATAACCAGTTGCCCCCGCCGTCGGTGATTGCGGAAAAGCCGGGGGAAAGCGTGCCCGTTCCCGCGTTGGCCGCCAGCAGCGCGACCGGGGCCGGATCGACGCCGACCTTCGCCTGCACGTCAATCGACGCCGGGTTGACGGAAATATAAGGAACGGCGGGGATGACCTTCAGCGATACGGAAACGGCGCCGGGTGACTTGTCCAGCCCCGCCTGCGTCACGGTCACCTGGCCGGTGTAGTCCCCCACCGGCAGAGAAGCGCTCTTGACCGTTACCTGAACGGTGATGGTGCTGGGAAACGATCCGCCGTTGCTCGTGGAGACGGCGATCCAATTGCCTGTTTGCGTGGTTGCCAGAACGCTTGGCGAGAAGGCCGCGACCGCCGGGCTGGCGGACGCGGAGAACAGTTGCGGCGCTGGATCTTTCCCTGTCACGGCAATAAACGACAGCGACGAAGTTGAAAGTTTCAGCTCTGCTGCGCCGGCCGGCACAACCAGGACAGCCAGCAGCAGAACCACCAAAAGAAATTTCCCGAATTTCTCGGGGCAATTACGGAACGGCATAGGCAGACCTCACCTTGAATCGATTGGCTACGTGTGCCCCCTGGTCTTGACAGGGCGCCACCCTTGGCGCGGTTTGGCGGAAGCATGCTTATCATATTTGGACGCGCCGGCCCATGTCAAGTTGCGAGTGAACCACAAGGAACCACCGAAGGAACCACAAAGACACAAAAGACACAAAGGCCCACAAAGCAGACGATCTTTGTGATCTTCGTGTCCTTGGGTTTTTGTGGTTCAGCCGGCGCACGCGCCTGTTGCCGGCGGCGCAGCAGGCCCGTATCATCAGATTTATCCCCGCATGACCCGGACTGTCCGTAAAGCGAGCGCGCCGGAACCAGTGGACCAATCCCCCTGGTACGCGGCCTTCCCCTGGCAGGCCGCCGCGCTTTGCCTCCTGGTCCTGATCGCCTACTGGAACTCGCTGGAAGGCTCGTTCCACTTCGACGACTGGTCGCTGCTGAGCGACCCGGACGTGGCCGGGCCGGGCGTCGGCTGGCGGCTGTTCCGGCTGGGCCTGACGCGCCCGCTCACCTATTGGAGCTTCCATCTCAACTTCTTGGCCGGCGGCGGCCAGACCAACACCATCGGGTTTCACCTGGTCAGCATCGCCCTGCACGCCGCCAATAGCGTGCTGCTGTTGTGGATTGCCAGGAGGCATGTGGCGGCGCCGGCGGCCTTCCTGGCCGCCGGCCTGTTTGCGGTCCACCCGCTCGAAACCGAAGCGGTCAGCTACATCTTCGCGCGCTCCTCCCTGCTGGCCACATTCTTTGCGCTGCTGGCCTTCGCCTTGTTTCTCCGCGGCCGCCGCGGCTGGAGCGCGGCCGCTTTCGGCTTCTCGTTGCTGGCCAAGGAAGAGGGCGCGGCGCTGCCGGCCTTCCTGCTGTTGTACGACTTCCTGTTTGTGAGCGGCCGACACGGGCGGCAGCTCGCGCCGCGAAAATGGTATTACGCCGGGCTGCTGGGACTGGCGGCGCTGGCCGCCGCCCGCCTGTTCTACGTGCTGAAGACGGCCTGGGAGCCGGGCATCGGGTTTGAAGTGCGTGGCGTTTCCCCGCTCGTCTATGCGCTCACGCAACCACGCGTCATCTGGCGCTATCTGCGATTGATCGTTCTGCCGCTAGGCCAGAACCTGGACTACGACCTGCCGCTCTCCCGCTCGTTATGGACTCCGGCGACGACTCTGCCCGCGCTGCTGGGGCTGGCGGCGCTGTTGGGCTGGCTGGCATGGAAGGTCATCGCAGGGCCCGGCCTCGGTCCACGCCGTGCAATGCGGCCCGGGCTAAAGCCGGGCCCTGCAGGGACGGACCAGGCGGCCGGCCGGGGCGGCGCCGCGGACACCTCCGCTCGGTGGCCGTTCTGGATGCTCGCTTACTTCATCCTGCTGGCGCCCTCTTCGAGCATCGTGGCGCAGAGCGACGTGATCTACGAGCACCGCACCTACCTGCCGATGACCGGCATGGCGGTGGCCCTGGGGTCGCTGCTCTGGCGCGCCCTGGAGCGGCTCGGCGCGCGGAGCGCCCGGGCCGCGGCCGCCGTGGCGCTGCTGGCGGCGCTCTCGGCGTTCACCGTGGCCCGCAACCGGGTATGGGCCGATGAGCTGAGCTTGTGGCGCGATGTCGTCGCCAAGTCGCCGGTCAAGGGTCGGCCCTACATCGGACTGTCCCGAGGGTTGGCGCAAGACAACCGGCCGGTTGAGGCGCGCCGGGCGCTGGAACGCGGCCTACAGGCGGAGCCGGACAACCGCGACCTGCGGATGAACCTGGGCGTGATGCTGCTCGAGGAGGGAAACGCCCGGGAGGCCTTGCCGCATTTCAAGCGAGCCATCGAACTGGGGCGCGAAACGCCGGAAGCCTGGAACAACGCCGGCGCCGCGTATTCCATGCTCGGCCAACAGGACAAGGCCATCGAGGCCTATCGTCGCGCCCTCAGCCTCTCTCCCTGTTTCTATAATTCGCGGCGCAACCTGATGGCCGCGCTGGCCGACGGCGGCCGGTTCAAGGAAGCCATCGCCACCGGCGCTGTGCCGGCGGGCTGCCGGCTGTTGCCGGAACAGGAGCAGGAGTTGGAGCGGATTCGGTCAGCGATTGCCGGCCGCGTTGCCGGTGGGCAGTAGGCAGAAGGCAGAAGGCGGAAGGCAGAAGGCGGTGGGCTTGCTGCCTTCTGCTTTCTGCTTACCGCCTTCCGGCTCTTGATTAACGGACTACGCCTTCCATGGGGCTGCTGGCGCTGGCATAGAGCCGGCGGGGCATCCGCCCGGCCAGACAGGCAAGTCGTCCGGCCTCCACGGCCAGCTTCATGGCCCGCGCCATGACTTCCGGTTGCGTGGCCAGCGCGATGCCGCTGTTCATCAGCACCGCGTCGGCGCCCAGTTCCATGGCCACCGCGGCATCCGAGGCGGTGCCCACCCCGGCGTCCAGAATGAGCGGGACCTCGGTGATCATCTCCCGCAAAATGCGCAGGTTGGAAATGTTCTGGATGCCCAGGCCCGAGCCGATCGGGGCGCCCAGCGGCATGATGGCGGCCGCGCCCGCCTCGATCAGCTTTCGCGCCGTCACCACGTCGTCATTGGTGTACGGCAGCACCACAAAGCCTTCCCCGGCCAGCACCCGGGTGGCCTCCAGCAGCCCGATGTTGTCCGGGAACAGGGTCTTTTCGTCTCCGATCACTTCCAGCTTGATCCAGTTCGACAACCCCACTTCGCGGGCCAGCCGCGCCGTGCGGACGGCCTCTTCGGCGGTGTAACAGCCGGCGGTGTTGGGCAGGATGAAGTACTTCTTAGGGTCTGCATAATCGAGCAGCGATTCGCGCGAACGGTCGGTCAGGTTCACGCGCCGCACGGCGACCGTCACCATCTCCGCGCCGCTGGCTTCCCAGCAACGCGCCATCTGCTGGAAGCTGGCGTATTTTCCGGAGCCCACGATCAGCCGCGAGCCAAACTCCCGGTCCGCTATCTTCAGTGGGGTATCCATAACTCTTCATTCTATGGCTGCCCGCGGGGGGCGTCAAACGCCGCCGGCGCGGGCCGGCTGCCGTAGATCTTGGGCTGGGAGAACACTCAGTGGGAGGCCGCGCGTCCCTTGCGCTTGTGCGCCTGCACGCGCGCCGCCGGTTTGCGGGCAGGCCTGTATAGCAACCGGCTCACCGTTTCCAGCAGCTCCTTGACCTCGCGGGCGCCTTTCTGCAACACCGCATCGGCCTGGGTGATTTTCCGGTCGAGGGCCAGTCGATCGGTAAAGCCGGAATGGAGAATGATGGGCAGGCGGGGATGCGTTTCGCGGATCTTGGCAATCACCTCCCCGCCGTTCATGCCCGGCATCAGGTAATCGACAACCACCAGATCGAACTTCTCGGCGTGGAATTTCTCCAGGCCCTCCTTGCCGCTGCGGGCCGTGGCCACCGTGTGGCCCTGTCCTTCCAGCACTGATTGCCGGACGAAACACCCATGCTGGTTGTCGTCGATGCAGAGGATGCGAGCCATGTTTTCTCGAGGGGAACGCGGGATACTAACAGACGCGCGGCGCGGCTGTCAACGTGACTAACAAGTGACGGGCTGCCGGCTGCCGGCTCACAGCGGTTGCCGTTCCAGCGCCGGCCGCTCGCCGGCCCGTGAACGCCCGGCGAGGTCAGGCGATCACTCCTCACTCCCACAGCCTGGAGCCTACAGCCCACAGCCTATTGCACGGTCTCCTCGCCCTTCGGGGCGTAATAGCCGTTCTTGGCCGAAACCACGTACTTCACTTCCTTGCCCTTCTGATCGACGATCTTCAGCGGCTTGCCGGTGTCGTCCATCAGCTCCACCTTCAGCTTGCGGAATTTGCCGTCGCGGGTGGTATTGGTCGGCGCGTAGCCCAGTGTGTACTGGTGGCGCAGCAGCGCGGAGACGGTGGAAAAGATCCCAGGGAATTCGCCGTAAAAGCGCGGGAAGAACGCGCGGCCGCCGGAGTACTGGGCGAAAGTGCGCATGGCGTTGTCGGCCTGCAGGAAATCCATGCGCGCGATCGGCCCCATCCCGCCGCGGGCGTCGGCCAGCTCGCGGATCATCTGCATCAGCCCGATGGGATAGATGGGCACCTCGTTCGACTGGATGATCTTCAGAATCTTATCGTAGGTGAGCTTGCTGAACGTATCGATGCCCGTGGAAATGAGCACGATGCCTTTCTTGCCGCTGACGTCTTTCAGGCGGCTCAGCGTGTCGTCCAACGTATCGTAGAGGTTGGCCTCGGAAAAGGCGGGAAAGCGCAGGCGCTGGAGCGCGCCGATGGCCGCTTCCCGGCTCTGGGTGAAATCCTGCAGGATCTCGGGCCTCATATCGTAGGCCACGACGGCCACCCAGTCGCAGGTCTGGGCGTTGCTGCCGGGCCGCGCCGCCATGTCCGGAGAAGCGCAATTGCCCAGGCGCAAGGTTTCCAGGAACCCATGGCTGGCGGTGAGCGTCTGATACCAGGTTTCGCTCCAGAATCGCTGGTAAAGATTGTTGAACTCAATCACCATGACCACGGTCATGGGCGCCTCGGTGGCCTCGAAGGTCTGGATGTTCTGGGGCATGCCGTCTTCCAGCACGCGGAAGTTCTTCTTGCCCAAGCCGGGGAGGAACTGGCCCTGCCTGTCCTGCACGCTCACATCCACGCTGACCAGGTCCACGTTGACCGAGATGGCGTACGGCACCTCGCCGGGCTGGGCGGCTTCGCCGGCCGGCCGGCGCTTCGGTTTCTGGGGAGGACGGCGCGGAATGGAAACGGTCTCGCCCACGGGCCGCTCCGGCCCGGTGATGTCCACCGGTCGGGGCTGCTGGGCCGGAGGTTGCTGTTGCGCGTTGCTGGGCTGCGCCGGCGGCATCTGCGGCGGAGCAGGCGGTTGCTGCTCCGGTGGCGGCTCGGCGGCCTTGCGTTTGCGCGACGGCACCACCGTTTCGTCCACCGGTCGCTGTGGCCCGCTCGATTGCGTCTGCGGTTTCTGCTCCGCCGGTTTCTGCGGTGCCGGATTCTGCGCCGGCGGGTTCGATTGCGAAAACGCCAGCCAGGCGGCGCCACACGCCAGAACCAGAATCGCTAATCCGACAACGATCTTGCGCATACGAGGCACTTCTCCCCACTGCTAATAATAGTCCTTTTTTACTGGATGCGTGGCCACCGGCCAGCGTTTCATGAGGCTGGAGGCTGCGGGCTGGAGGCCGGAGGCGGGAGGCGGCGGATGCCGGGGCCCACGACGTTTGGCCTATAGCCTACAGCCCACAACCCACAGCCTACAGCCCACAGCTTGATTTTCCCGAAACGCGGGGCCGCGGCCTGCCGTCCAAGACCTATCCGTCCGCTATGCCGGTTGCGAAATGGGCAAGCGCCAAGTACAATGGCGTAGGCTGGATCACGTAGTACAATATGGGGTTCCCACCGGGAACAAGGTGCTTGGTGGGGAATCCGCGTCCCGGGAGCGAGCGCGCTTGATTCGTTCTGGAACCCGACGGTTGGTCTTCATTCTATCCTCCTTGCTGCTGCTGCTCGGGGGAGCGTACGCTTGCGCGGCGGGCGCCGCGCCTCCCGCTCAGCAGGCGCAAAAGCAGGCCCTGATCGATTCAGTGCGCTTCCTGGGCAGCCGGCGCATCCCCGAGCAAACGCTTCGTTCCCGGGTTTTTAGCAAGCGGGGCGACGTCTACGATCCCGAAGCGCTGCGCCGGGATTTCATGTCCTTGTGGAACTCCGGCTTCTTCGAGGACATCCGGCTGGAGGTGGAAGACAGCCCGGAGGGCAAGAAGGTCACCTTCCACGTGCGGGAGAAGCCCACCATCCGGACCATCGAATACAAGGGCAACAAGTCGGTCACCAACTCGGAGATCCTGGACCGCTTCAAGGAGCGCAAGGTGGGGATCACCACCGAGAGCCAGTACGACCCCACCAAGGTGCGGCGCGCCGAGGTGGTGCTGCAGGAGTTGCTGGGGGAGCGGGGCCGGCAGTTCGCCTCGGTGAAGGCCGAGCCCAAGCGCGTGCCGCCCAACTCCGTGATCCTCACCTTCAATGTCGACGAAGGCCCCAAGGTGAAGGTGGGCCTCATCGAGTTCACCGGCAACCAGGTGCTCGGCGACCGGGCCCTGCGCTCGGCTATGAAGCACCTGAAGCCCATCGGCATCCCGCGCTCCTGGCTGCTGGAGAGCCTGTTCAGCCGCAGCTACGACGAGTCGAAGCTGGCCGAAGACCTGGAACTGGTGCGCGGCAAGTATCAGGACCGGGGATACTTTACGGCGCTGGTGCTGGAGCCGGACCAGCAGTTGCGCTCGGTAGGCGGCGGCGGCGGCTTTCGCCTGCCGCTGTTCTACCCCAACAAACCCGGCAAGCGCGTGGACATGACCATTCCGGTGCAGGAGGGCGACCAGTACCGGATGGGCAAGCTGACCTTCGCCGGGGTGAAATTTTTCCGCCAGCCGGATGCCCTGATGCGCCCCATGTTCCAGATGCAGGAAGGCGACATCTTCAGCGCCACCAAGGTGCGCAAGGGGCTGGAGAACATCAAGAAGCTGTACGGGGAGTTCGGCTTCATCAGCGAGGTCACCTCTCCGGACACCGACATCGACAAGGACAAGAAGGTCATCAACCTGACGCTGAACATCGAGGAGGACAAGCAGTTCTTCGTGCGGCGCATCGAGTTCAGCGGCAACACCACCACGCGCGACAAGGTGATCCGCCGCGAGTTGTTGCTGGACGAAGGCGACATGTTCAACAACCGGTTGTGGGAGGTGAGCCTGCTGCGCCTCAACCAGCTCGGTTTCTTCGAGCAGCTCAAGCCCGAGGCCGCCAACATCAAGACCGATAACAAGGCCGGGCAGGTGGACATCGCCCTGAAGGTGAAGGAGAAGGGGAAGAACACCATCGGGTTGACGGGCGGGGTCAGTGGCATCGCCGGCAGCTTCATCGGCCTCAACTATTCGACCAACAACTTCATGGGCCTGGGCGAGACGCTGACCTTCTCGGTGGAACTGGGCAGCCGGGAGCGGAACATTCTGTTCGGTTTCACCGAGCCGTTTCTGTTCGACCGGCCGCTGCAGAGCGGGTTCACGGTGTTCGCCCGCCGCTTCAACTACAACCAGGGGCGGGAGGCCTCGATCCTGACCGGGCAGAACCTGATCCCGCTGTTCCAGCAACTGGGCAGCGACAACATCCTGGACTATCGCCAGGCCAGCATCGGCTTTACGAGCTTCGCCAGCTATCCGCTGCGGCGCGGCTTCTTGAGCGGGGGCGGCTTCGCCCGGGTGGGCCTGACCTACGGCTACGACAACTCCAGCATCACCACCTTCGGCGCCGCTTCGCAGCAGTACTTCCAGTTCCTGAACTTCCGCGGGGTCAGCGGCCCCAGCGCGCTGGAGGGCATCAAGACCAGCAAGATCATCCCCACTTACACCTTCAACACCGTGGACAATCCCATGAACCCGCACACCGGCCGGAGCCTGTTCTTGGGGCTGGAGCTGGGGGGCCTGGGTGGCAACGTGCGCATGTACCGGCCCACGGTTTCCTTCACCATGTTCCGGCCGGTGCAGAAGAAGCGCAACGTGCTCGGCATGCGCCTGATGGGGTCGTTCATGAGCGGGTACGGGGGCATCGTGGCGCCGCCCTTCGAGCGTTTCTACATCGGCGGCGAGACCGACGTGCGCGGCTATGACATCCGCACCATCAGCCCCATGGCCATGATTCCCGACGCGGCCACCACCAACGTGCTGAACGCGGATGGCACCGCGCGGACGATCCCGGTGATCGGCGGCGACGGGCAACTGACGAACGTGAGCCAGACGGTGACCTTCCCGGTGAACCGCATCATTTTCCCGGGCGGCGACACAATGGGGATCGGCAACGTCGAATACCGCATCCCCATTTTCGGGCCGGTGACGCTGGCCGCCTTCTTCGATGCCGGCCTGAACACCATTCTGCGGCGCAGCCAGTTGGCCATGAGCGCCTCGCGGGGGAATGAACTGCTGGGTCAGTTCCCCGGCCTGGTGTTACCGGACCGCCTGCAACTGCTCCCGGGGACCAACCGCCAGGTGCGCACCTCGACGGGGTTGGAGTTGCAGGTGATCCTGCCCATCGTGCAGGCGCCCTTCCGCCTTTACTGGGCTTACAATCCCACCCGCCTGCGGCAGAACCTGGCGACCCCGCTGCTGCTGGACCGCAGCATGTTCCCGAACCTGGCCACCTATTACCTGGCGGTGGCCAGCAGCCCCCACGTGGCCTGGTTTGAGCCGCCGCGCGTCTTCCGCTTCACCATCTCCAGAACTTTCTGACCCGGCCAGTGACCGCCGCAAGAGCAATGTCTTATCCCAAAAGGGTGTGAAGCGTGGCGGCCTCGGCCTTCGACCACCTGGGAAGGCGGTTGTCGAGGGCCAGGGCCACAACACGGCTGGAAAACTTGCGGCACAGTGCTATAGGCTTACACCATGCGTTTGCTTCTGTGCATGCTCCTGACCGGCGTTGTCGCAGCACAGCAGGTCGGCTACGAACTGCTGATCCAGCGCCTGGGAAGCCCTGATCCGAAAGTCCGCCGGGAATCCGCCGAGCAACTTGGCGAACTGGGAGACCGGCGAGCCATTCCCGCCCTGGGAGGGCTGGTGAAGGACCTTGACGAGGAGACCCGGTTTCGCGCCGTCGAAGCCCTGGCCAAGATGTTCGCGCCGGACACCGTCCCTTTTTTCAGCGCTGCGCTTCGCGACCCCTCGGGCCGAGTCAAGCAGACCGCCATCGAAGGGCTGGTGACCGTTTATGTCGGTCCGCAAGACTCCGGCGGGCTGCGCGGCTTCTTCAACCGGGCTGCCGATCTGTTTCGCCACAGCGACGAAGACCTGGTCGTGGCTCCGGGCACGGTGGTGGACCCGCGCGCCGTGGAGGCTCTGGCCAACGCCCTCACTGACCCGGATGGGCAGGCCGCCAAGAGCGCCGCGCGAGCGCTGGGCGTCTTGCGCAGCCGCGCCGCCCTGCCGGCCATGTCCAACGCGCTGGCATCGGCGCCCCGCGAGGTACAGACGGAACTGCTGCGGGCCTTCCAGAAGATCCGCGATCCGCAGCCGGCGCCCCAGGTCGCCGGATTGCTTGGCAGCGGCGACCGTGACATTCGCGGCCAGGCCGCCTACACGCTGGGACTGTTGGGCGCGCGCCAGCAATGGCCCGCGCTCCGCAAACTATTCGAAGCCGACCGCGACCGCTCCGTGCGCCGTAGCGCCTTCGAGGCCCTTTCTCTGATGCCCGCCCCGGAGCAGGCCGCCTGGTTCGCGGGATTTCTCCAGGATAAAGACGAGCGCCTTCGCGAGTTCTCCGCCGACGCGCTCGGTCGGCTGCCACAGGCCGAGCCGAAGGCTGATCTCGACCGCACCTTGCGCTCCCGGCACACGGAGGAGAAAAGCGCCCGCGTGCGCCTGGCTCTGGCCTTCGCACTGGTGGCCCGCGGCCAGGGCGAGTTCCTCTCCGGACTCATGGACTCGCTCGATTCCAGCCTGTACCGCGGGTATGGCCGGGCTTATTTGATCGAGCTGGGCCGCGATGCCACACGCCTGCCCTCCTACTATCCCTACCTGCGTTCGGAAAAGGCCAGTGTGCGCCGCTACCTGTGCGAAGTCTTTGGAGCGCTCGCCAATCCCGCCGCGCTCCCGCAGGTAAAACCGCTGGTGAATGACGGCGATACTGATGTGGCGACGGCGGCTGTCCGCGCCGTGCAGATCATGATGCG
>JAPKYU010000673.1 GCA_026394175.1 Acidobacteriota bacterium
CGCTCGATCCGGGGCTTCGACCCCGCCGTCACCAGCCCCATCGAAGCCGAGATCAAGGCGGCTTACGCCAAGTCGCCGATCCCCCAACTGGCGCCGGCCGACTTCCATGTCCGCGGCGGCCTCATCTTCGCCGCCGTGAACGGCCAGCCGCGCACCCTGTGGTCGGCCAACAAGCGCAACGTTGCGCCGCGCGCCGCCATCGCCTGGCAGCTCAACCAGCGCACCGTGGTGCGCGTTGGCTACGGCATGTTCTACGACATCGCGCGGCAGGGCGTGAACCAGGCCGGCTTCAGCCGTTCCACGGACCTGGTGGCCTCGATCGACACCGGACAGACATTCATCGCCAGCCTGGATAACCCGTTCCCCAACGGGTTCAACCGGCCGCAAGGCGCGGCACTGGGCTTGATGACCAACGTCGGGCAGACCATCAGCTTCTTGAGTCCCAGGCTGCTGAGCCCCTACATGCAGCGGTGGCAATTCAGCGTGCAGCGGCGGCTGGGCCGCGACGCCCTGGTGGAAGTCGCTTACGTGGGCAACCGCGGAACGCACCTGCTCATTGACCGGCAGCTCAACGGCACGCCGCGCCAATACCTGAGTACGTTGCTGACGCGCGACAGCGCGGTGAATTCGCTGCTGTCGGCCAACAAGACCAACCCCTTCTATCCGGCTCTGCTGGGCACGGACCTGGGTGGGACCACCATGAAGGTCGAACAACTGCTGCGCCCCTTCCCGCAGTTCAATGGGAATGACGGCGTGCTGGCGAGAACGAACGAAGGTTATTCCTGGTACCACTCCATGCAGACGCGCTTCGACAAGCGCTTCTCCCGCAGCTTCACGGTGCTGGGCACATGGACGTGGTCGAAGTTCATGGAAGCCACCACGTTCCTGAACGCCACCGACCCGGGGCCCGCGCGAATGATTTCCGACCAGGACCGCACCCACCGCATCACGGCCACCAGCATCTATGAGCTGCCCTTCGGCCGCGGCAAGCGTTGGGGAGCAGGCTGGCGCGGCGCGCTGGATAAGCTTGGAGCCGGCTGGCAGATCCAGGGCATCTACCGCTGGCAGACCGGTCCCGCGCTGGACTGGGACAAGGATTACACCACGCTCGTCACCAACAACACCGCCCACGACATCAACGCCATTCAATTGCCGTCCGACCAGCGCACCATCCAGCGCTGGTTCAACACCTCGATCTTCGAGACGAACTCCAGCAACAAGCTGGTGTACAACATCCGCACTTTCCCCGAGTGGCTTTCCGGAGTCCGCGGGATGGGCCTGAACATGTGGGACATGTCGGCGATCAAGAACACCCGGCTGAGAGAGCGCGTCTCCATGCAGTTCCGCGCCGAGTTCATCAACGCGCTCAACCACACGCACTTCGACGGCCCGGAGACCGACCCGAC
Source organism: Acidobacteriota bacterium (assembly GCA_026394175.1). GTDB lineage: Bacteria > Acidobacteriota > Terriglobia > JAJPHL01 > JAPKYU01 > JAPKYU01. The sequence continues at coordinate 1,407 of JAPKYU010000673.1, forward strand.
CAGCACGGCCTTCGGCATGGTCACGGCCACCAAGCAGATGCCGCGCACCATCCAGTTCGGGCTGAAGCTCACTTACTAGGAGGAAGCCACATGTTGAAGGTAACCGTCTTGTACGGGCACCCGACAAACCCCGAAGATTTCGAAAAGTACTATGCGGAGACCCACATGCCGCTGGCGGTTAAGATGCCGGGCGTCGCTCGCTTCGAGCTGACCAGATTCGTGGCCGGACCAGACGGCGGCAGGCCGGCCTTCTATCGCAT
>JAPKYU010000030.1 GCA_026394175.1 Acidobacteriota bacterium
TTGCAGCGCGCTTTCCACGCCGGGATCGGTGTCGGCCTTTAGCAGAGGGGTCAGGTCGGTGGCCCCTTCCACGTTGGCGCAGGCGTTGCTGGTGGGATCCACGCCGAAGCGGGCATTCAAGCCGCACAGGAAATCGCGGCCCATCTGCGTGGCCGCCGGGCAGGTCGTCGAGGGGAAGTTCGCGTTCGATACCTCGGCGGCATCGATGGTCACGCAGCCGGGATCGGGGTTCTCCGTGTCCGGAGACTTGACCATGGACGCCGCGCCCAGCCTGAAAATCTGCCCGTCCACCCCGGTTTCCGGGCCCCACGGGTAATGGTTCAGGATCAGGTATTGCGCGTAGTCGATGGTATCGGTGAGCGGGGCGCTGGGCCGGGGCACCCGGCACTGGGGGCCCGTGGCGCGCTGCACCGGGCTGAGGTAGAAGGTGTAGTACTGGCCCACTTGAAAGCCGTAATTGATCTCGTCGGTGGTGTCGATGGCCACCACCGCCAGCGGCTCGATGAAGCAGGCGGTGCAGACCGCCGAGCTGACGCCCGCAATCCCGGCCACCGCCACCGGCTGCGTCGGCGGGCGGGTGAGGCTCAGGAAGCGGGTGAAAATCACCGGCATCTCGACGTTGACCTGCACCCGCACGTACCTTGCGTTGGGCCCCGACTGCCCGCCGTTGGCATTGACCTGGGCGTCGTTCAGCAGCGCGAAGTAATCCGACATCAACGTGGTCGGAATCTCGGAGTTGGTGCTGACCTGGTTCAACCGCATATTGAAGCGATTGTCGTTGGGCATGCCGCTGGCCGTCGAGCCGGTGCTGTCGAACGAGGCCGCGATCTGCACGTCGGCGTAGAGGGTGGCGCAGGAGCCGCCGGTCAAACGAGTGGCGGCGGCCAGCGCGGCCGCATCCACCGCGGTCTGCAATTCCCCCTGCACCATGTACAAGCGCCCGACGTCGACGGCCATCACCAGCAGGCTGAACAGTACGAAGGTCAGCAGCAGCGCCAGGTAGACGCTCACGCCGCCCTTCTGATTGCGGAGTGCGGATTGCGGATTGCGGAGTGATAGGCTGTGGGCTGTAGGCTGTAGGCTGTGGGCTGTGGCCTGCCGGCTGTCGGTGGATGACGGGCAGTGCAGCTCCGCCCCCACGGCCCGTTTCTCTTTGCTCGCGCCTGCTTGCACCATAGACCCTTTTCCGCCTTCTGCCTCCTGCCCACTGTCCACAGCCCACAGCCTACAGCCCACGGCCTACGGCTTACCGCCCTCCGGCGGCCCCGACGGCTCCTGCCCGCGCGGGCCCTGGAACTTGGGCGCCGGGGGCACAGGCTCGGCCTTGGAACCGCCTAAAAACTCCTTCGGGAATTGCAGCGACGGCGGCGTCTCGCCGGCCGCGAACGGTTTCACGAATCGCGGCGTTACCACCACCAGCAATTCGGTGTTGCTCTTGTGCAGCGAGCGGGAGCGGAACAGTTTTCCGAGGATCGGCACGTCGCCCAGGCCCGGCACCTTGCTCAGCACTTCCGTCACCCTGTTGTCAATCAGGCCGGCGATGGCGAAGCTCTCACCCTCCCGCAGGTCCACTTCGGTATCCGCCGTGCGCTTGCTGATGGCCGGAATCAGGAAGCCCTGCATCGTCAGCGCGTTGGAAAAATCCAGAGCACTGACCTCGGGCGTCACCTTCAGGTGAATGATGTTGGTGACCGGATCGACGGTGGGGGTGAAAGTGAGCTGCACGCCGAATTTGCGGAACTGAATGGTGACCACGGGCGCGGCCGAGCCGCCGGCCCCGGTGGAGCTGATGACCGGGAACGGAAACTCGCCGCCCGCCATGAAGCTGGCTTCTTTTCCGCTGACCGTGATCAGGTTCGGCTCGGCCAGGATCTCCAGCAGGTTCTTCTCTTGGAGCATCCGCAGCGTGGCGCCGAAGTTCAGGTCGGGGCGGAAGGCGAAGATGTTGAGCAGGTCGCTCATGCTCACTTGAACGTTGCCCAACTGCTGCTGCCCTTCCTCGCCTTTCTGGAACTGCAACTGGCCGACCCTGGGAAAGGGGAATTGCTGCGTGGTCTCGGTGCCGATCAGCTTTTTGCTGGTGCTGAACAGGTTCACCCCAAACTGGCTGAGCGCCACCCGGTCGATGGTGGCGATCTTCACCTGCAGCATCACCTGGCGGTTCTCCGGGGTGGGCGCCTGCAGAAGGTTGACCACGGTCTTGGCGAACATGGAGGCGATGGCGCCCGCCCGCTTGACGGCTTCGGCGTCCGAGACCACGCCGCTGAGCAGAATGGCGTCCTTGCTGCTGGTCACCTTGATGTCCTCGCCGGGCAGGTTGGCGCGCAGGGTTTCCTGCACCTCGGCCAGATCGGGTTGGACGGTCACGTCGAAACGCGACACCCCCGGGCCGTGCCAGACCAGCAGGGTGGTGTTCCCGGGCGCCTTGGCGTTTATGACCACCTCGTACGGCGACACCACCACGGCGTCCGCCACCGCCGGTTCCGACACGCTGAGCTTATCGACCACGTCGGTGAACTGGAGCAGTTCACCGTGGCCTACCGTGGTGGTGACCCGGCGCGAGGGCAGGAGAGTGGCCGGGGCGGTGGGCCGGGTGGGCGGCGGCGGCAATGAAGGCTGAGCCGCCTGCGGGGCCTCCGGCGCGGGCGTCTGCGGAGCCGCAGCAGGCTCCTGCGCGGCCGCTGGAAGGCCCATAAACAAGGGGCACGCAAGAAAAACAAAGAAAACGGAATGAGCGGCTGTCCGCATTCAGAATATGTCCTCGCTGACTTTAGAACCGCGGAAGACCCGAACCGTGATGCGGCCATCGTTCGCCGACCTGGGGCCCTGGTTGAGCGGCAGACCCGACGGGGAGCGCCCGCCGGGAAACTCGCTGCGCGGCGCGGCGGGAGCGGTCACCGGCCGCGGCGGCGGCGTGCGCACCGGATCGGCGATGCCCAGGTCGGCGGCGCGCACCGGATCGGTGGGTTCGCTCAACTCCGTATCCAGCGGGTTGCGCAGCGCGAGCTGGATCTTCCCGCGCTGCAGGGCCAGCACCAGCCTTTCCGCCTCGTCCTGGGTGACCAGCAGCGTGGCCACCGTCTGCCCCGTCTGCGAAGTCCGGACATCGACCTTGCCCCCGGGCTCCAGTTGCCTGCCGTAGGCCAGCACCCTGACGTTCTGCAGGATGGTGGTGGCCGCCGCGTCGCCGTTCGACAGCAGGCGCACGAACAGCACGTCCACGCGCGTGCCGGGCTGCACGAAGCCGGCCACCCCGGACATGTCGTTCACCTGGACCGCGACGGCGCGCATGCCCGGCTCGATCAGCGCGGTCAAGCCCTCCCCGCCGCCCTTGGGCGCCAGTTTGCGCTCCAGGACCAGTTCGCTGGCCAGCACCGAGCTGACGACGGCGCGGTCCACAAGATCGGAGATCTTGGTGTAAGCGCCTTGCGGCAGGTCCTTGCGGTCCACCTCGACCAGCTTCAGGTCGGGGGCGGCCAGCCGCTTTCCGATGGACACGTCGCGCGTGGCGGCCACCACGCGGATCCATTCGCGCTGCGCCGGCGCCGTGGCTCTCCTGTAGACCCACCAGCTCAAAACCAGCGCCGATACCCAGGCGACGGCAAAAAAAACCAAGATGCGATGACGCTGCATAGAAAAACCGTTCAACGTTCAAGGCTCAAAGTCAACAAACGGCCAACCTCGGACCTTGAATCAGATCAGTGGAACATGGCCAGAAACAGCAAAGTTCCGCCGGCGATGACAGCGCCGTAGGGCAGCCGCAAGGCGTTGGGAGCATCCAACCGGCTGGCCTGGCGGACTTCCCGCCAGCGCAGCAGCCCGAGGCCGGCCACGATGTGGCCGGTGCGGCGGAGAACCTCCATCAGCCTGCCCCGCGCCGCCGCCAGCGCCAGTGCCGCCACTCCCCCGAGCAGGCCGGTCAAGATAAAAACCCAGGGCAGCGAGTGCGGCGCCAGAAACGCGCCCACGGCGGCGAACAGCTTGACATCACCCGCGCCCATGCCGCCCAGCAGGTACAAAGCCATGAAAATCGCGAACCCCAGCGCCGCCGTCCCCAGCGCGCGGATGGCTCCTTGCGCCCCGCCATACCAGGCCTGCAGCGCGATGCCGGCCAGCGCGCCGGGCAGGGTGATCCAGTTCGGAATGCGCCGCGTGGCGAGGTCGGACACAGCCGCCGCGAGCACCAAAGTCACCAGCCCGACTTGGAGCGCGAATGGCATTTGTCGAATCGGCTTTCGGCTGACGGCTGTCGGCAAACCCGAGTCCCCGATTGACCAGCGGACATCGGACGATTCCGGTGTTCCGCCGGCCGTCAGCCGCCGGCCGTCTTCTCAAACACGTTCACCAGCGAATCGGCGTACACGCGCTTCCATCCGGGCACGACCGAGAGGACCGACGACAGCACCTGGTCGCTGCGCACCAGCACGAACCGGACGTTGTACTCGGCCAGCACGCGGTCCCAGCCCGGTTTGGCGTCCATGACCTGGGCGTACTGTTCCAGCAGGTCCTGGCCGTAGAAATCGCTGCGCCCGTCGATGAACACCTTCAGCCGGCCGCTGAAGCGATAGATCAGGTAGCCGCCGAACTGGTCCGCGGCAAACACCCGGGGCTGGGTGCCGGGAGGCTGCCGATCGAGGCCGCGCTGTTCCAGGTAGCCGGCGGCGCGCACCGGAAATATCGCGGGATTGAAGCCCACCTGGCCCCGCAGGGATAGGCCGTAGAGGCCCAGCGCGGTGAGGACCAGCACGGTCACGACGGTCGCCGCGCCCGACATCCGGCGTCCCAGGGCCCGCACCCGTTGCGAATAATCCAGGAAAGGCCGGAGCGCCGCCCATTTCTCCATTTCGCGGGTCAAGGCGGCCACGCACAGCGGAGTGAGCAGAACCGCCGAGGTGGGCAGATGCCGCGCCGAGTAGAGCGACATCTTCAGCAGGGCAACGGCCAGCAGCGCCGGCCCCCACTGCCGCTGCGCGAACAAGGCCACGGTTCCGGCCGCCGCGATTGCCAGGAACAGCTCCACGTAGCCGGCGCCGTCCAGGTGGAAGCTGAAGCTGCGGAACTCGGCCACGTGGTCCATGATGTAGCTGTCGCGCAGGTAGGTGAGGATGTGGTTGTGCACGTTCCAGCCGTAGGGGTTGATGAAGGTGGCCAGCAGGGAGGCCAGGCCGGCGGCGGCCAGGCGGAGCCGGGCGCGCCGCCCTTCCTTGCCATTCAGCACTTCGCCGGCCGCGTAGACGAACAGGATGGCCGGCGCCAGCAGGAAGCTGCCGTGCATGTTGGCCCACAGGCAGGCCAGCGGCGGCAACAGGAACAGCAGGCGCGTGCTCCGGTGCCGCTCGCGTTCCGCCACCGCCAGCAAGGCGATGGCCAGCAACCAGGAAAAGATGTGTGGGCGGGCCAGCCAGTGGATGCTGGTGGTCCCCAGAACCGCGAAGCCGCCCAGCGCCGCCAGGAAGAAATTGGCCCCCAACGCCAGCGAGAGTTTCACGGCGGCGGCCGTGGAAAGCATGATGGCCACGGCGGCCAGGAAGCTCACCCCCAGCACCCCGCCCCCCTTGTGGACGCCGCCCAGCAGCGCGTCGGCCAGCCACTCCCAGGCGAACCAAGGCCGTCCGGGGCGGCTGTAAGAAAAGGAATCAGCGCGGGGCGCCGCGCGGTTGGCCAGGATGGCCTCGCCGTTGCGGATATGCCAGCCGGCATCGCTGTCGCGGAACAAAACGCGCGGTCCCGGCGTGACGAACAGCATCTGCAGCAGACCAATGCAGAAGAAAAGGGCAGGGAGGCCGGGCAGGATCAGGCGGGTGAGCCGCCCTGGTCCGGGCGGGCGCACCGATAGCAGATCCGGCGGTTGCGCCTGCCGATCAGCCATCTCGATGCTGCCTTCCTGAAACATACCCGCCTGACTGGAGTGCGGAACGCGGAGTAACGGGATTCCGCACTCCGCATTCCGCACTCCGCACTTCGCACTGAGGGCCTCCAGCCTCCAGCCTCTGATGGGCTAGACGGACGTCAGCGCGAGCGAAATGCTGTCGTACATGCTGCTGAGCGCGGTCGCGATGCCCTTGACGGAGACGATCAAGGCCAGGGCGATGGCCGCCACGATCAACGCGTATTCCACCAGGTCTTGCCCTTCCGTTTCCCGCCAAATACGAATAAAAAGATTCTTCATGGTCTGTTCTCCGGTTGTACGGACTTCGTTTGCTCCGTGATAAGGGTGAATGTTTGCTGGGCCAGGGCCGGCAGCCGCACGGTGCTGAGAGGCAGCCCGCGTCCGGCCCGGGCGATTTCCTCGCGCTGGCGCAGCAGTTGCTGCACCAGCTTGAAGTTGTCCATGGCGGCTGCGAAGTAATTGCGAGCCGCCAGGGCTTTGATGAGTTCCTCCCGGCCCCGGTCGTACTGTTCCATCTCGATGAGCACGACGGCCAGGTTGTTGTGAGCGGTGGCCGCGTCGGCGACGGCCAGGAATTGGCGCCGGGCGCCGTCGAAATCGCCGCTCCGGGCCAGCGCCATCCCCAGGTTGTTGCGGGCGGTGGCCGAATTCTGATCCAGCGCCACGGCCCGGCGCAGCTCGGCCTCCGCGCCTGCCAGGTGGCCCTGTTCCAGGAGGTTGTACCCCAGGTTGCTGCGGAAACGAGAGGATTTCGGAAAGATGAGCACGGCCCGGCGGAAGGATTGCTCGGCGGCGGCCCGGTCGCCCGCCTGTTCCTGCAGCAATCCCAGCTCGTTCCAGACCGCGGCGGCCTGGGGCCATGTTTTCAGGAACGCGGCCAGCACCGGGCTGGCTGCCGCGCCTTGTGCCGCCTGGCGCGCCGTGCGGCCGATTCCGGCCGCGGCCGCCTCGGCGCGCGCGGCCGCCTTGGAATCCGTCTCCAAAGCCTGCCGGTCGGAAACGGGCAGGCTCAGATTGAGCGCCCGGGTGTACTGATCCAGCGCCTGGTCATACAGCTTGTAGCGCTCATAAGCGGCGGCCAGGTCCAGGCGCGCCTGGATGTCCTGCGGATCGAGGCGGAGCCGGGCCTGCAGCAGGCCGATTTGCCGGTCGTCGGTGAGCGGGTTGAAGGCGCCGCGCGCCTGGGTCCGGAAGGTTTCCCGCAGCACTTCGTCCGGATTGGCATAGCGGGGCGGGGCCTGGCGCTTGCCGGCCAGCATCGCCGGCGCACGCCGCATGGCGCGCACGGCCCGCTGTGGCCGCAGCGTCCCCAGCCAATCCCTCACCGTCACCTGCCGCGTGCAGCCGGCCGTGACCAGGAACAGCGCGGCCAGCGCCAGACTACGTTTCCAGAGGCGTGAATGAAAGTTCATCTCCCACTTCAATGCGGCTGCGTGCCACCGTCCCGGGCGCCAGTTCCAGCACGCTGGCGGCGCCCCAGACGAAGCGTGTCAGGCGAAACGGAGGCAGCCGCTGGTACACCCGTTTCACCCGCCGGCGGCGATCCAGGAAAACAACGTCGATGGGAAAGCGCATCCAGAAGGTATGGATCGCCTGGCTGGGGTAAATCCACATTCCTTCATCCGGCCGCAACTCGGCATGCTTCAGCAGTCCGACGCGGCGGGCACGCGGGGTATCCGCCAGTTCCACGTTTTCGGCCACGATGCTTCCGCGGCTTCGGTTCCAGACCGCGAACCGTTGCGACCGGCTCTCTCCCGGCCTCAACGCAGATTCCCCGTCAGATGCGTCTGGCGTCTTCGTCACGCCTGTGGATGCAGGATATTCCCTTGCGCGAGAATACCCGCAGGCAAGGTCGGTGTCAATTTCGTTTTCCACCGCGAGCGACCCGACCCAATCTTCCCTGTGGGCTAAACACCACGCTTCCCAAAGAGTTGCGCGCCAATGAATAGGGGAAAAGAACGCCCGGTTGCCCCGGGGTCGAACCAGCACACTCCGGCGCAACTTTTCCCGGGCGCCGGGTGTTTGAACAGGCAGGCTTGACGAAGCGCGCAAAGATTAGTAATGTTGCGAGGTCTATTGCCTCGTCGTGTCGCGACCGTTTTGGGGCGGTTCGCCGGTACGGCGTTCGTTCCCGGCTGCGGCCGGCCGCCATGTTTAGGACCAGCCGGCGTGCCGTCACGGTTTTCGGGGGTTGGTTAATCCGCGCCACCCACAGGAGGCTTCCTTTTATGCACCGGGTGCTCGCAAAGGTGGTGGCGTTCGTCTGTTTTTGCTGGGTCGTTTCCCCGGGCCAGGTCTGCGCAGCGACTGTCGGCACCGTCGTACCCGTGGTCGGTACTCTGAGCGATCTGATTTACGACGATCAACGGGACCTGGTCTATCTGGCGAATTTCAGCCAAAACCGGGTGGAGATTTACTCCATCGGGGGCCGCCGGCTGATCGGCACCATCCCCACCGGGAACCTGCCGTCGAGCCTGGCCCTCAGCCCGGACCGGCAGACACTGTACGTCGCCAATTACCAGGACTACACGATGACGGTGATCAATCTGGCGACCAACGCCGTCGCCGGTACGATCTCGTTGCTGGCCCAGCCGGGCGCCATCGCGGTGGGCAGCGACGGCCTGGTGGTGATCCTGGGCAGCGCCGGCCTGATGCGTCTGGACCCCGCCACCCAGCAACTGACGCGGCTGGCGATTTCGCCGCCAGCGGTGCCGCCGGCCGGCCTGTCCAGCACCACCACCGCCCCACTGCCCCAGGGATTCCGCGCGGGCCTGATGGCCTCGGCCGACGGGACCACGATTATCGGCCTCTCCGCGAACACCCTGTTTGTGTACGAGGTGGCTTCCGGGCAGACTTTGCGCAGCCGCAGCGTGAGCGGGCTGAGCGCCATCCTGTCGGTAGCGCCTGACGGCCGCCGCTTCATGGCCGGCCCTTTCCTGTTCGACACCTCGACGTTGACCATCCTGGGGCGGACCGGGTTTGCCGCCAGCAACCTGAGCGGCGGCAGCGTTTTCTCGGTGGACGGCAACACTGTCTATGCCACCTTCTCGAACCAGGTGGCGATCAATGCCCTGAACACCAACCAGATCACCCCCACCAGCGGGCGGCTGCCCGGCGTCACACCCACGCTGGGCGTGCTGCAGGTTCTGCGCGCTTCCAGCCTCACGCCCCAGCTCGGCCTGCGCCTGCCGGAGGCTGTTACCTCGAAGATCATCAACTCCACCGACGGCCAGTACCTGTTCGCCTTGTGCACTTCCGGCCTGCTGGTCATACCGATCGGGCAGTTGAACCGGCTGCCGATCCTCGCTGTCGATACCGCCAACGTGGTGCTCTCGGTTGACGCCTGCACCAAGACCATCGCCACTACCTCGGTGCAGGTGCGCAACGCGGGCGGCGGGCGGCTCAGTTTCGCGGCCACCACCAATGCCGCTATGGCCGGCAACACCACCGCCCCGGTGATTCTGAACTTGACCTCGGGCCTGGCGCCTTCCTCGGTCCAGATCACCTTTGACCCGCGGCGCGTGACCACTTACGGCAACCAGCAATACGCGGTCATCTTGAACTCGCCCGAGGCCGTGAACATCGAGCCGCCGATCCTGGTGAACCTGGTGTACCGCAGTACCGAGCAGCGGGGCGTGATCTTTCCCATCGCGGGTCTGGCCTCCAGTATCTTGCTGGACCAGCCGCGGCAGCGCGTGTACACGACCAACTTCATGCTGGACCAGATCGACGTCTTCTCCATCCGCGATCAGCGGTTTCTGCCGCCCATCCGCGTCGGGAACCAGCCGCTGTCGATGGCTTTCGCCGACCCCTCGACACTGGTGGTCGCCAACTCCGGCGCCGAGAACATCTCGGTGATCAACCTGGATACCTTGCAGGAGGCGGACCAGATCCCGATGGCGCCGGCGCCGTTGAACGCCACGCCGCTGGTTCCGCACTCGATTGCCGCCTCGTCGAACGCCGTCTTGTTCACGGTGGTGGTGGCGCCGACCTCCTCGGGGGCCTCATTTACCAGCAACGGCGGCTCGGTGTGGCAACTGAGCCTGGCCACCCGGACGGCTTTCCCGCGCCTGAACCTGGGGGGCACCACGGCCAATAGCTTGAATTCGCGCAATTACCTGACCGCGCCGGCCAATGGCAGCGCCATTGTCCTGGTGGACAACAACAGCAACGGCACCCTCCGCCTTTACGACCCGGTGGCCGACAGCTTCGTGAAAAGCAGCAGCAACGCCGTGCCCGGCATGCGCGGGACCGCTTCCTCGGCGCCGGATGGCAGCTTCTTCCTGTTCGATAACATGCTGTACAACCCCTCTCTGACCGCCCTGGGTTCGATGGTGCCTTCCGGCACCGCCAGCGCGGCGACATTGGCGTTCGGAGTGGTGGCGGGCGCCACCGACGCATTCCGCGTGCAGGCCGCCGATGCGCAGGTTTCCGTGCAGCGCCTGCAACGGATCAACGTGTCTTCCCTGCAGTCGCAGCAGGAATTCCGCCTGCCGGAGCCGGTGATGGACATCACGCCGGGCAGCACCGGAACGGGGGCGGCGCCGCGGTTGTGGCCGCCGGCGGCGACCGCGCTGCTGCTGGGCCCGCGCGGCACCACGCAGTTGTGGCCGCAAGGCACCGTGACCGACGGCAACTTCGCCTACCTGTTGTCGGTATCGGGTTTGACCATGATGTCGCTGGCCCCGGCCAGCGGGCAAGGCCCGAGCTTCACCGCCCAGGGAGTGGTAAACGGCGCGACCTTCAGGAGCCCCGTCGCTCTGGGTTCGATTATCAGCATTTTCGGCACCGGGCTGGCCGACCAGGGGGTGGCGGGCCAGGTGCCCTTGCCCACCACGCTGGGCGGTGTCTGCGTGATGGTCAACGAGGTGGCCGTCCCCCTGTTCTACACTTCGGCCACACAAATCAATGCCCAGCTTCCTCCCGAGCTGGCGGTCGGCCGCACGGTGTTTTCCATTCAGTCTCTGGGCACCGGCCGCTCCAGCGGCGGCGTTGCTGTGACCACGGCGGCGGCGGCTCCCGGCATTTTCAGCGTCGATGTTGGCGGCCGCACCCAGGCGGCACTGTTTCATGCGGGAGACTTCTCCCCCGTCACTCCCGCCAACCCCGGGTTGCGCGACCAGGACCTGATCTTATTTGTCACCGGGCTGGGCGCGGTGACGCCGCGCGTCGCGGCCGGCAGCGCCGCCTCCAGCAACCCGCTTTCCGTCACCTCGCAACAGGTGTTGGTAACCATTGGCGGCCGCCCCATGACTGTCACCTACTCGGGCCTCTCGCCGGGCTTCGTGGGCTTATACCAGATCAACCTCCGTGTTCCGGCCGACCGCGTGTCGGGCGACAGCCTCCCGGTGGTTGTGAGCGCGGGCACGGCCTCCAGTCCGACTTCGGGGGCCCCGGTGGCGGCGATTCGTTGACGACCAGGAGAATGGCCGTGGATACCGGAGCGCGCCGAACCAGATGGGAGCCGCCGATGAAGGCAGAAAGCGGAAAGCAGAAGGCCGCGACAGCCCGCTTTGCTGCCTTCCGCCTTCTGCCTTCTGCCTTGGTTCTTGCCGCGTGGATGTGCCTTTCACCCGCCTGGGCCCAGCTCAGCAACTCCTTTACCTGGGCGTCCCAGGGACCGACTGGCCTTCCCGTCCGCGTCATCGGCCTGATTGCCGACCCGCGCTCGGATTCGACGCTGTATCTGGCCGGCGCCGGCGGCGTGTGGAAGAGCGCCGACGGCGGGCTGGGCTGGGGCGCTACCCTGGACCAGGTTGTCCCGTTGGCGCAAGCCTGCTCCGTGGCGCTGGATCCAACCGCGCCCAACATCATTTACGCCGGAACCGGCGACAGCTCCTCCCCGCGCCCGGCACAAGGCGTGGCCCGCTCCGCCGACGGCGGGCAGACCTGGACCATCGGAGTGCGCTTTACCAACCGCCCCGTCTGCCTGCTGGGAGTCGATCCGCAGATGCCGGCCCGCATCTTTGCCGGTTCTGCCGAGGGACTGTTTGTCTCTTCCAACGCGGCCACCACTTGGAAGAAAGTTCTCTCCCTGCAGGTCACCGACATTTCCTTCGACGGCCAGGGAAACATCTACGCCGCTTCTCCCACAACCGACCCGGCCGAGCTGCGCCAGAACCTGCTGTGGCGTTCGTCGGACGCCGGGGCCACGTGGCAGAACATGGCGCTGCCGGTGGGGGCCTTCGGCGGGGGAACCCCGCTGTGGGTCAACGTCCTGGCGCGCGGCAGCGCCGTCTATGTTGCCGTCAGCTACAGGCCGAGCGGCGCTGACGAGGAGAATCCCTCGACCACTCCGCTGGTTGACTTCTATCGGAGCGCCGACGGCGGGACGAATTGGACGCTGACCCGCAGTATCGGGGCAGCCGCCGCGCGCGCCTATCTGTTCGCCGACGCGGCCGGGACCACCCTGTATCTGGCCGGCCAGACTCTTCAGTATTCGCAGAACCAGGGCGCTGCCTGGTACACCGTCTCGACCCTGACCCAGCGTTTCAACGCCGCCGCCTTCTCGCAGGGCTTGCTGGTGTTGGCCGGTGAGCAGGGCCTGGAGGCAGTGCTGCCGCCCGGCTCCAGCGGGCCGGTGGTGGAAACTGCACCGCCGCTCGGGCTGTTGCCTGGGCCCCCGGTCGGGCAGTACCTGTCCATCGCTTATGATGCGCTCGGCCAGCCTTGGGTCGCCGGACCGAACGGGCTGGCGTTTTTTAACTCTCCCAACAACATCTGGGAAGCGGCGATCGGCGACAGTGAATTGGGCCGGCTGGTTGTAGCGCCGAACATGTCCGCCTCCGGCACGGAGAACATCTTTGTGGTGGGCGGCTCCGCCTTTTATCGCTCGCACAATGGCGGCCGGACCTTCACTCCGGACACCCCCATTCCCGTGGGCCAGCCGCGCGCTCCGGCTCCGCCCCTGATGCTGAATTCGGGCAACCCCTCGGACGTCTTTGTCGCCGGCCGCCGCATCTACCGCAGCCAGGACGATGGCCTGACCTGGACCGAGTACAGCCAGGTGGATTCGGATTCGAGC